>JAEWXO010000001.1 GCA_023458875.1 Bacillota bacterium
TAGCTTTTAATCGACAAACCACGTAGCATAACGGAACGCATAAATGCGTTCCCTACATTGAGCGTAACCCTCGTAGGGAACGGATTCATCCGTTCCGTGAAATTCATCCTGCGAAGTTTGAGTAAAATAATTTGAAATTTATCTTAATTTCTCTGTATATTACAGCTGTAAAATACAAACAATAAAAATGCAAATATTAAAACATCAAAAACCACGCGGAATATTTCCACATATTCAGATAAAATATAGTCTGAGTTACATGACATCGGAAATATTCTGTCAAACATTAAATATGGAGGTATTTTTAATATGAAAGCTACAGGTATAGTCAGAAGAATTGACGATCTCGGAAGGGTCGTTATTCCAAAGGAGATAAGACGTACAATGCGTATACGCGAAGGAGACCCTCTCGAAATATACACAAGCAATGACGGAGAAGTAATATTTAAAAAATATTCTGCTATAAATGAAATGTCGGAAAATGCTTCACAGGTTGCTGAAATAATGGTAAAGCTTGCAGGCTGCCCTATTGTCATATTTGACAGAGATCATGTTGTTGCTGTTGCAGGTGTTTCCAGAAAGGAATTCAACGAGCGACGCATTTCGCCATCTCTTGAGGACATAATTGAAGGAAGAAAAAATTTCTTTAAAACAGAAAGTGAAAACGGTACTGTTATCCCGGTAGAGGGAATAGACAGAGCAGCTATTGCATGTGTACCGATAATATCCTCAGGTGATGTTACAGGAGCCGTTGCATTTCTCGACGACGAAAATACAGTAACTGCAACAGACCTGCAGATAAGCCTTATACAAGCTGCAGCACAGTTTCTCGGAAAGCAAATAGAATAATGTGTAAAAAATTCAGCGGACCGCATTATGATCCGCTGAAATTTTTTTATTTTTTGAAATAAATATTTTCTTTACCACAGTATATGCAGAAGCGCGATGATGATGTTATTGATTTACCGCAGTAAGAACAATAGGTTGTTTTTTCAAAAAGTGTGTTTACAAGCTTTTTAGGCTTATATTCTTCTTTTTTTCTTTCACTTACATTATAAATTTTACTGTATGCTCCGCTATCTGACCATTTCTGGAGTTCCTTTGCACGCATAACCGTCCATGGATGATTTTTATAAAGAACACTTAAAAATTTCATAAGCTTGTCAAATGTACTGTTATCCAGGTTTTCAAACTCATTTGCCTGTTCAAGAAACAGTGAATTATCTATCTCATCATAATGATTAGGCGGATATCCCGAAAGCTTTACCATTACAGATATAGCAGCATCAACATTCTGATTAGCAAGGAGTCCTGCTCTGTCAGCTGTAAGCTCTGACATTCTGTACCACTGATAGAGAAGCAGCGTTATTCCTTTGACTGCTATCTCACCTATTCCAAGAGTAAGGTTGCCGATTATATTGGCGATATAAGGAATAAAGTTTCCTATAGAATGATAAAGTACATGCTGACTTTTTATATGCCCTACCTCGTGACCCAGTATAAACAAAAGCTCATCATATGTAAGCAGACTCATACAGATACTTGATATAACTATGATAGGCTTAGATGAACCGATTGTGCAGGCATTAAGCGAACCCTGAGTGACATACAATGGTGGTATTTCCTTTACATCAAGCACTTCACATACTGTTTTAAGTGCATTGTACAGATAAGGAATATTTTTTTCTGTTACCTTTACGTTTGAGCCTGTATACTGTACTGTAACCATTCTTTCAAAATTATATTCTGAATATAATTTTATTATTTTTTCAAGAGTTTTATTTGTATTAAGATTATCGAGGTATGCTCTGTCTGTCGGATGCTCATACTCTGCCGAATGAAGATTTGTAAATATTTTTTTATCACTGTCAAGAGGTTCAAGAACTGCAGCCGTAAGCATATCCGTTATGTGCTTTTCATTACCTTTAAAGATATCATGCGCAGACTTTCCCTTACTTGCAAATTCATCAATAATAAACTGTATTCTTTTCCTGCTGATAACATTAACACAGTTACACAGAATTGACTTAGGAAGTCCGAAAATATCACGGAGCTTTACAAGTGGTTCTGTATCTGAAATTGTAAGCTTACAGTAGAGATAACAATAATAATAAATTAGTGATGCCTGATTTTTAGTAATGGTGCAGTTATTAAGGACGTTCATAAGATAATCCTGTGAAAGTTCTCCGTTATAATTATAATATTCTGCAATATCAGCCAGTTCATCCTGTGAAACAACTAATGATACTGATGATATCAATACCTGTGTTATATTCATATGTTCTGTTATCCCTCCATACCGCAGCTCTTTATATAAAGCTCATCAGCACTTTCTCCGGTAGTATTAAAGGTTTCTTTCTTTTTCTTTTCATAGCTCTCTTTTTCTACTATTTTATCAATCTGCTCAAGATGTTCAGCAAAATTCATTTTTGTTCCTCCTGTAATTTTATTATTTTCAAAGCATTGTTTGTTTTTTATAAACTAACAATGCTTTTCTTTGTCATATTCAAATTATAACGGTTTAATCCGGATTTGTCAATTGCAAATATTTCGACCCGGCACGGGTCGACCGGGCTTTGTGGTAGCGCCTTTGACCTTCACTAACATATCTGATTCAAAGCTAAACCTGCATTGAAAATTTCACGACATTGCTGTCGTTTTCCATAATATCAATAATGCCGTCAATTGTAACGTTTTTAGGTGTTCTTACTATAATATCAACGTCAATGGTATCATCAGTATTTTTAGCTATATTAAGCTGTTGAATTACAATATTCGATTTTAAAAACTTTGTTTTTAATTTATCAATAGCGTTTTCCGTATGTATTATTTTTAATGAAACCTGTAGCATAGGCATATTTTCAGAACTTGGAATAAACAAATGAAGCAAAGTCTGAATAATAATAATCATCGCAGTAGCTGCTATTCCTATTATATACATTCCCGAGCCTATAGCACATCCCACTCCTGCTGTTGACCATATTCCTGCTGCCGTTGTCAGACCATTTACAGCACCATTTTTCAAAAAAATCACACCTGCACCAAGAAAGCTTATACCGGTAATAATATTTGAAGCTATTCGTGAAGCATCTACGCTTACTCCCGGTAAATCTGCCACATCCAAAAATCCGTATTTTGATACGATTACAATCAGTGTTGCGCCGAGCGTAACCATTATATGTGTCCTTATCCCCGCTTCCTTCTGTCTTCTGCTTCTTTCCAGTCCTATCAGCGCACCGCATAACACAGCTGTGACCATGCGCAGAAGAAATATAACCTGATTATCCATAACTTATGTTCACTCCCTTTCATCATATATATAAGTATGCCATTATACAATTTTTTTGTCAACATAAATAATAAAAATTCTGCCGCAGTCAAAGTAAATACTTAAGACTGCGGCAGATATTGTATGAAAATATTTGCATCAGACAGCGTCAACAAACATACTGTAAATGCATTTTATTGCTTCTTCAAAGTCATGATGACCAATACCTATTATAATATTCATTTCACTTGAACCCTGATCTATCATTTTAACATTTATTCTTGCATGTGCCAGTGCTGCAAATACACGTGCTGCTGTACCTCTTGTCTTGTACATTCCACGGCCAACGACAGCAAGAAGCGCAATATCATGTTCTATTTCAAGATGATCAGGCTGAATCTCTTTTCTTATCTGTGCAAGGACTGATTCTTCTTTTCCTTCAAGAGATGCAGAGCTCATAACAATAGACATTGTATCTATCCCTGAAGGAATGTGTTCAAACGACAGATTATTTTTATAAAGAATATCAAGTATTCTCTTTACAAAGCCTATTTCACTGTTCATCATTGCTTTTTCAATATTTATAGCACAGAAACCCTTTTTACCAGCAATACCTGTAATTGTGTTTTTGCTTAATTCATCGCTGTAGTCCTCAGATACTATCATTGTACCATCAGCCGACGGATCGTTTGTGTTTCTGATGTTTATCGGTATACCGGCAGTTCTTACAGGGAAAATAGCATCTTCATGAAGAACAGTTGCTCCCATATATGAAAGCTCTCTTAATTCTTTATATGTGATGGTTCTGATTACTTTAGGATTTTCTACTATTCGTGGATCTGCTATAAGGAATCCTGATACGTCTGTCCAGTTTTCATAAATTGAAGCATGAACCGCACGGGCAATAATAGAACCCGTTACATCCGAACCGCCTCTTGAAAATGTTTTTATTGTACCGTTAAGTGTAATTCCATAAAATCCCGGAATAACTGCATACTCAACATTTTTAACCTTTTCACGTATCGCTGCAATTGTTTTATCAAGCATAAACATGCCGTTATCGTCGAAATATATTACTTCTGCTGCATCAATAAATTCAAAACCAAGATAAGCAGCCAGAATAATTCCGTTTAAATATTCTCCCCGGCTTGCCGCATAGTCACGTCCGCTTTTTGCTTTAAGGCAATATTCTATTTCGTTAAATTCCTTTTCAAGGCTGAGATCTATACCAAGATCTTTTATAATCTGGTTATAACGTTCTTTTATATTTCCGAACTGTTCCGAAATATCATCTCCATGAGCTGAAAGCTCATAGCAATTATACAGCATATCAGTAACCTTTATGTCCTCACTGAATCTTTTTCCAGGAGCTGAAGGAACTACAAACTTTCTTTGTAAATCTGATTTTATAATATCTGCAACCTTTTTGAACTGATTTGCATCAGCAAGACTGCTTCCACCGAACTTTACAACTTTAATGCTCATAAAAATACTTCCTTAAATAATTATTGTGGATCACTATTTAAGTATATTAAATTTTATACAGAAAATCAATAGGGAGAAAATATAAAATTCGGAGAATAAAATGTGTGTTTTTGTGGAATACGACTGTTCTTTTCACAAAGACAACTTATCAGTCAATATATACCCTCGGAACACGCTTTGATATACCGCAGACAACCTCATATCCTATCGTTCCATACCATGATGCAAGTTCGTCAGCTGTTATTGTTTCGCTGCCGTCAGTACCTATAAGTGTAACGATATCACCTTCTCTTACGTCATCAATTTCCGATACATCAATCATCATCTGATCCATACATACACGTCCGGTAATATCACATCTTCTGCCTTTGACTATAACCTGGCCTTCAGAGGAAAGAAGCCTTGAATATCCGTCGGCATATCCCACGGTTACCGTAGCTATTTTAACGGCCTTATCAGCAGTATATGTTCTTCCGTAGCTTATACTTTCACCAGGGTTTACTGTCTTTACATCTGAAATGACAGCTTTAAATTCCATAACAGGCTCTACCTCATACGGAAGAGGCAGCGGATAGTTAGGATACAGTCCGTACATGGTTATTCCTATACGTGCAAGAGTACTTGTGCTGTCGCAGTGATATGCCGAACCTGCGCTGTTAAGAAAATGTACATGCTTTAATCTTATTCCTCTGCTGTTCAATTCGGAGTAAACATTTTTTATAAAATCAGCCTGCTTTTTTGTATATGCTATATTTTCCGCTATATCGCTGTCGGCTACAGCAAAGTGTGTAAATATTCCTTCAATAATAAGATTTTTGTATTTAAGTATTTCTTCTATTTCATCACAGCACTCAGCTGCTGTATCATGCTTTAATCCTATTCTGCCCATTCCTGTATCAATTTTAATATGACATCTTACAGGCATGTCAGTTGCTTCCGACAGTCTCTGCGCATATTCCCTTGAAACAATGCACTGCAGAATTTTATTATTTACAATCTCGTCAGCATATTCAGGAGGAGTATAGCCAAGTATAAGTATTTCTTGATTTTCACATGTTTTTCTTACGCTTATTGCTTCATCAAGATTAGATACAGCAAAATATTTTATTCCGATCTCATTAAGCTTCTTTAAAATTTCCCTTTCACCATGGCCATATGCATCAGCCTTTACAACAGCCATAATGTCTGTGTCCGTCGAAATATGTGATTTTATCGTATTTACGTTTTTTTCGAGTCTCGATAAATTTATTTCAGCCCAGGCTCTTTTATGATTTTTCAAAAGAAAACAGCTCCTTGTCTTGATATTTGACAATTATTATGTTAGAATAATAATTTAGAGATAATATTTAAATCTAAGGGGGATAAATTTTGAAAGATAAAACTGTTTGTTTTTCAGGTCATCGTCCGGAAAAGCTGCCCGGAGCAGGAAAAGACGAAAATACTGAAACCAGATTTATCAAGGAACTTCTGAAAACAAAGATAGAAAAATGCATTTCAGAAGGTTATATCCGTTTTTTATCAGGTGTCGCCAGAGGAATCGACCTTTGGGCTGCGGAAATTGTTCTGGAGTTCAAAGAATCAAACCCTTTAATTGAACTTATCTGTGTAAAGCCTATTATCAGCCAGGGTGAAAGCTTTCCTGATGCAGACAGGCAGCTGTACAATAAAATTATCGGAAGTGCTGACTCGGTTATATGTACATCCGATACATACAGGCGAAGCTGCTATATGATACGGAACAGATACATGGTTGACAATTCAGATAAGCTTATCGCCTTTGTAAAAAGCTACAGAAGCGGTACAGGTCAGACAATTAATTACGCAAAAAAGACCGGAAAAAAAACAGACATTACTGATTTATCCGATATAAACTTTTATTTGAACTATGAACAGCTTATGCTTTAATTATGCTTTCATAGCACAGATTTAATTATACTACCTAATAATTATTTTGTATAGTTAAATAATAAAAAAGTTTTCAAAAATATTTTCTCAACTTTTCAACAGCGTTTTCAACACTATGTTGAAAACGCAAATGTTAATACTGTTAAATAATTTAATTACGGTTTTACGCCGATTGCTATGCCTTATTTAACATTTTATTTCAAATTTTATGGAGGATTCAACATGTTTTTTGTTAAGAAACGAAAAAAAGAAAGTGTAGCTATTCCTTTTCTTATCAGTATGCTTATATCATTACTGGTTATTGGTTTACCTGTTGTCAAGCTGTATTCGCATTTAATCGATAAAAAAGTAGCAAATGAAACAAGCAAAACAGCTCATATTTTTTCACCTTCAGAAAGCAATAATTTTACATCATTAATTGTATTTGACACTGATGATCCTGCCCTCCGTGACACATTTGCAATTATGAGAACATCAGTAACAAATAAAAAATTCACTTTTGTGCCTGTATCAAACAATATTATAAGCACAAGCGGAAAAACAAAAGCAAAAATGTCAGACATTTATAAAAACGGCGGTATTATCGAGCTTAAAAAAGCCGTTGAAGGCACATTTGATATAAAAATTGACCGGCACATAACCTTAAATGATGAAGCATTCACCCTTATATGCGATGTTCTCGGAGGGGTAAACTATAACGTACCTGACGGACTGAGAGGGTTAAATGAAGGAATTCAATACCTCAGCAGTGAATTTGTTATAAAGCTCATTACAAATAAAAAGTTTGAAGAGGAACCAAGAACAGTAACTGTTGGAAATGTTGCAGCAGACATGCTTACCCAGACATCAGGAGACAGAGTTATTGATGCACTTGATTACACATTCAACAAACTTATAAATATTGTTGAAACAGATATTACATCAATTGATTATGCAGATCAGAAGGAAGCACTTATTTATCTGCTGACGAATAATCAGTTCCAGTCAACCTACATAGTTCCGGAGGGAAGTCAATCAGACAGCGGAATAACAATAAGTGAGACTTTTTTAAATACCATGAAAAAAGATTTCGGACTATAGCCCGTAAAATATATCCGCCGACGGTCATATACGGCGGATATATCTGTATAACGGTTACTATTCAGCCACACCATAAAGTGAGACTGATGTCTGAGCGAAGCCCAGGCGACTGCAAAGCCCGGTCGACTCGTACAGAGCCGAAAGTCCGGTAAAAATTGTTTAGCTGAATAGCAGCTACATATCAGATTAATTGAAAGGCTGATTTTATGCTTAAAAATATTTTTGATACTCATGCACATTACACGGATGAATGCTTTGATTCTGACAGAGACGAGCTTATAGAAAATATTCACAAAAACGGTGTACGCTACATAATGCTTGCCGCTTCAGATATTGAAGATTCAGTAAAGGCTCTCGAAATCAGCCGCAGGTTCCCGTATGTATACTGTGCGGCAGGTATACATCCTGAATGTACGGATACTGTAACACCCGATTATATCGAAAGAATAGAGCATCTGTCTGCCGAGAAAAAAGTCAGGGCGATAGGTGAAATAGGCCTTGACTATCATTATGATAATTTTGACAAGGATCAAATGATACAGATTTTCATTCAACAGATACTTCTTGCAAATAAGCTTCATCTCCCTGTTATAATACACTCAAGGGACGCCACAAAAGATACTCTTGATATACTTAACAAATACACACCTGAAAAAGGTGTTGTCCACTGTTTCAGCGGTTCTGCTGAAACCGCAGAGGAAATACTGAGACTTGGCCTTAATATAAGCTTTACCGGAGTAATAACCTTTAAGAACGCAAGAAAATCACTTGAAGCACTTAAGACCGTTCCGGTTGAAAGACTTATGCTTGAAACCGACTGTCCGTATATGGCCCCTGTTCCCTGGAGAGGCAAACGATGCGACAGTTCAATGATATCCGAAACAGCGGCTAAAGCAGCAGAAATCAAAGGTATAACAGTCCAGCAGCTGCTTGACATCACATGCAATAACGCAATAAAATTCTTTGGCATAGAGAATTAAAAATATTCCGCCATTCCAGCAAGTGATGCAGATATATAAGCGAAGTCCAGGCGACCGCAAAGCCTGGTCGACTCGTGCTGAGTCGAAATCTTTGCCATAAACTTATCCGTTCTATCGTAATCGTACTTAAAAAAATCCGTTGATAATCATACTTAGATCTGATTATCAACGGATTTTTTTAATTTTTATATTTCATTTCTGTTCTCAAGGGCTTTGAAAAGTGTAATTTCATCAGCATACTCAAGAATTCCTCCTACAGGGAGACCAAATGCAAGTCTTGTAACTTTTATTCCGGCAGGCTTAAGAAGCCTTGAAATATACATTGCTGTTGCATCACCCTCAACAGTAGGATTTGTTGCCATGATTACTTCTTCTATAGAGGTATCGGCCTGAACTCTGCCTATAAGCTCCTTTATATGAAGCTTGTCCGGAGTAATTCCGTCAATCGGTGAAATAAGTCCGTGAAGAACATGATAAAGGCCATTGTACTCACCTGTTCTCTCTATTGCAGTTACGTCCTTAGGGCCCTCTACCACACAGATAATATTCTTGTTGCGTTTTGTGTTGCTGCATACAGGACATATTTCTCTGTCGGTAAGGTTCTGACATACAGAACAAAGCTTTATATTTTTCTTTGCATTAATAAGTGCTTCAGCGAATGCCGAAACATCTTCCTCAGGCATAGATGTAACAAAATACGCCAGTCTTTGAGCTGTTTTCATTCCTATTCCGGGAAGTCTTGCAAACTGTTCTGAAAGAAGTACTATAGGAAGTGCATTTGATTCTGACATTTAATTAAAACAGTCCAGGGAGTGAAACTCCGCCCGTGATCTTGGACATTTCTTCTTCTGTTGTTTCTTCAATATTTGAAATTGCTTCGTTTACAGCGCTGATAACGAGATCCTGGAGCATTTCAACGTCTTCTTTATCAACAACCTCAGGCTTGATTGTAAGAGATTTAATTGACTTTTTACCATAAAGAACAACTTCTACAGCTCCGCCGCCTGAAGTAGCTGAAAACTCACGTTCTTCGATTTCATCCTGAAGCTTTGTGATTTCGTCCTGCATTTTCTGAGCCTGTTTAATCATAGCGTTCATATTCTGATTTCCGCCGCCTGCATTCTGTTTTGGTACTCTTGCTTTCATATTTTAAACTCCTCTTTTAATTAATTTAATTTTTTTATTTATGCTGACAAATGACTATTATCCCTCGGGAAATGTTTCCAGATTAGAGCTTTTCGCCTTTTCAATCAGCTTTATAGCATTTTTCTCTTCTTTTGTAGCCACTACATCGCATTTTGCACGTATTGCAAATCTTTTGCCAAGAACGCTCTCAACAGCATCACTCAGCATGGCTGCATTTTCTTTGTTCCGGAACAGTGTAATAAAAAACGGATTGTGAGCAACAATAAACAGTCCATCGCCGTTTACATATGCTTTTGATTCATCCAGACTCGCTGAAACAGCCGGGTTTATTTCAGCAAACCTGCTGAGCACCTCCGCCCAGTTCATGACCTGTTTTAAATTTTTATTATCAAGTTTAGAAAAATCAACCTGAGGCTCTTCACGGACAACGGTTTTCTGAGGCGCAGCTCCGGATGCCGGAGAAGCCTGTCTGAGAGAACCGGATGAAATGATTTTTTCAATTTCAGCTATTCTTGACATTATAGAAGTATCCGCAGTCGTTGCTGATGTCTGTATTGTTTCTGACGACAGTCTGATAATACACATTTCCAGTTCTATCCGCTTGTTTATTGCACGGATCATTCTTTCACTGCAGTCCTGCATTGCTGTCAGATATGCAATAACCGTCTGTAAATCTGTTTTTGAAGCATATTCACAAAGCTTGTCATATTCGTCAGGCATACATGATATAAGCTCGGTCTGACCCGGAGTTATTTTAATAAGCATGATATTTCTGAACTGAGAAATAAGCTCTTCACAAAGACGCGACATGTCCTTTGAACCTGCATAAAGCTCATCAATAAATGATATTGCGTCTGACGGCTTTTTTTCTGTTATTGCATTTATTATACCGAATATCTGTTCTCTTCCGGCTATACCGGCAGCTGCAGATACAGTATCAGCTGTTATTGTCCCGGAAAATGCTGTACACTGGTCAAGGAGTGAAAGTGCGTCTCTCATCCCTCCGTCAGCAAGTCTTGCAATAAGAAATGCAGCATTGTCATCAAGAACAATTTTTTCCTGCGATGCAATATACAAAAGACGTTTCGCAATATCATCCACTAAAATTCTTTTAAAATCATAACGCTGGCATCTTGACGCGATAGTTGCCGGTACTTTATGTACCTCTGTTGTAGCAAGTATAAACTTTACGTATGCAGGCGGTTCTTCCATAATCTTAAGCAATGCATTGAATGCGTTTACTGACAGCATATGAACTTCATCGATTATATAAATCTTGTATCTGCATCGTTCAGGAGTAAATATCGCTCCGTCACGCAGATCTCTTATATCATCTACTCCGTTATTTGAAGCAGCATCTATTTCTATAATATCGCTCAGAGCGAAATCGTCTGCATCATGGCATATATCGCATTTAAGACATGGCGCTCCGTCTGTGGAATCAGTGCAGTTTATTGCCTTTGCAAAAATTCTTGCACATGTTGTTTTACCTGTTCCTCTTGAACCGGTAAATAAATATGCATGAGCCGTTTTATTGTTTATTATCTGATTTTTCAGCGTTGTCGTAATGTGCGGCTGTGAAACCACGTCATCAAATGTAAGCGGTCTCCAGCGTCTGTATAAAGCGGTGTACATTTCACATTCCTTCCTTACCAAAACAAACAGATTCATTTTAAAAAAGATAATAAAAATATCCGAAACATAGGTGTGCAGGCTTGCTGCGGCACACAAAACGGTCCGCTTAATGCTGCTCGGTTCCCCGCCTGACATGGTTCACGGTGTCTCGTTGCACAGGGCCCGCACACCTATATTCCGGATAATCATCATGATTATTTAGATGTTAGAGGCTGAAGGGCATAAGCCCTAAAAACTTTATTCATTATACCATATATATATAAGAAAATCAAGACTTTTATAAAAAAATTATTAATATTAAGTAACTCAAACTTCGCAGGATGAATTTCACGGAACGGATGAATCCGTTCCCTACGAGGGTTACGCTCAATGTAGGGAACGCATTTATGCGTTCCGTTATGCTACGTGGTTTGTCGATTAAAAGCTATT
>JAEWXO010000002.1 GCA_023458875.1 Bacillota bacterium
TCAAACCCTGCATTTTGCGGAATAACTATAGGTCTTCTTATTACGGCTGTATTCCTTACAATAGGATACAAGATATTTAAAAAGATAAATGATAAAATAGAAGCACAGATTCCAAAGTGATATATAACAACACAGAGGATATCCCCCGCTTCAAAAGGCTATGGGTTCTATGCTTCCGTTCAGTCGGAGTACAATCTCCGACTGAACGGAAGCAATTCTTCGAATCGCCTCTGCTTGTTAAAAGCAGAGCTTTGAAAGTTTCCGCAGGTACAGTTATAGTAATGACAGCAACATAAATATAATGTTTTTTATAAAAAAACTTGACATTATACATGTTAAAATGTTAAAATTAATCATACAGCAGTTTATTCACAAATAATATTTATAGAAATTTCACAAATAATTGAATATATGCAAATCGATTTATGCACAATACAATAAATCAGATTTTATGAAGTCATATATGAGTTTTGTATTGACTATAATATTTTTTAATGAGTATTTTACGGTAAATTATAATATGAGGTGAAAAAATTGAACGAAAACGGAAAAAAAGTTGCTGAAATATCCAATCCGGCTTTAGTTTATGCAATGGAAGTACTTAAAGAAAAAAAAGATAAAAATTCCGAAATGAAATTTATATCAGAACTAAACAGAGCACGTTTTATTTCCCCGGCAATCATTGAAGTAAAGGATGAAAACGGAGAATATAAACTGGCAGAAGGTAATGGCATTTCAGATCCTGAAAATACACGCATACATTTTATGATGCTTACACAGAATACGGGCAAAAAGTTCATGCCTGCATTTACAGATATGGATGAATTGAAAAAATGGAGAGAGGAAGAAAATCTTCAGACTATAGTAACTACATTTGATAACCACATGGAAATGATATTAAGTGATGATGACGGCCCAAGCGGTTTTGTAATAAATCCATTCGGCTCGAATATGATTCTTCCAAGAGAGCTTCTCACACAGCTTAAGGAAGCGGCAGACAAGCAAAAAAATGAACAGGTATTGATCGGGGATCCTAAAGAATATCCTGAAGCTCTTGCCGGAGCACTTACTGATTTCTTTGAGGAAAACGGTACAGTTGAAAAAGCATATATATTGATGATGAAACGCGGGGAGCAGGAAAGTTATCTGCTTATTATTGATTTTGACAATACCGATGATGATCTTCAAAGACATAAATTATTTGATGCAGCTGCTGAAACTGCAAAGGATCACCTTAACGGTCTTGGCATTTCTATTGCATCATTTGCGGATGAGCTAGGACAGAAAGCAGCAGATAACAAACTACCTTTTTATACAAGATAATAAAAATACCCATTGCATATTCAGATTGCAATGGGTATAATATTTTTATATTTAAATATATTATACAAAATGTTATATTTGTATAATTACACATGTTTGAAATATTTTTTATGATATTTATTCAACTATATTGACAATAAGAATTATTTGTGATATAATATAAACATGGTAATACAACAGAGGAAAGATATATTATATTACCTTTAAAAAGATATTTTCAAACAAATAGTGTTTTTCTCATATCTCCTTTAGAACGCCTTATTTTTTTAAAAATAAGGCGTTCTCCCTTTGTAAACGGAAAATAATATAATGATAAATATAAGTCTGGAATTATATAGAATCTGTAATAAAATATTAATAAAAAAAATATCATTTTTTTGTTGACCTTGTATGCAAAATAGGTTATTATATAATATGTATGATTATTTATTATTAAATTTGGAGGTCACGTATTGAGCCATTATGTTTCAGCATCTATATTGGGTGCTAATATATTAAATATTGCAGACGAATGCAGAAAACTGGAAGAAAATAAGGTTGATATGCTGCATTTTGATGTTATGGACGGGCATTTTGTAAATAATATTTCATTTGGTTTGCCGGTGCTAAAGGCGCTTGACAAATGCTCAGATATTTTTATGGATGTTCATCTGATGATAAGTGAACCCCTCAGATATATTAAACAGTTTGCCGAAGCAGGCAGTGATATGATAACGTTTCATGTTGAAAGCTTAAGCGACCCTTATGAAACTATCAAAGCCATAAAAGACCTCGGTATAAAGGCAGGTATATCTGTTAAACCGGAAACGCCTGTAGAAAGCATTTATAAATATCTCCATGATGTGGATATGGTATTGATAATGACTGTCGAACCCGGATTCGGAGGACAGGGATTTATTTATGAAATGACTGAAAAAGTAAAGACGCTTAAGAAATATCTTTCAGACAACAATATCAGTGTTATTATTGAGGTTGATGGCGGAATAAATGACAAAACAGCGGCTGTTGCAAAGGATGCAGGGGCAGATATACTTGTATCCGGAAGTTATTTGTTCAATGCCGGATCAATGTCAGAAGCTTTAAAGGCTTTAAAATAATATTTTCCCTGATAGTTTGTAAGCAGCGTCACATTTAAAAATGCACGAATAATATTCTTCTGTAAAGGCAAGCAGGGTTTTATCAGTACTGTATTTAAATCCATGATTTATTGCAGTATCAAGTATTCCGCTGTAGCTTTCAGAATTTATATCAATTATAAGTCTGAAAATATTATCAGAATAATATAATGCACTTTCCATATGACTTTCACAGAAATACTTCATAAAATCAATGGAAAATCTGATAAGCATTTTTGCAGATTTTGTTTCAAGAATGATGAAATCAGAAATATTTTCCTCAGGTTTATCCGGTGCATCATACAGACTGTTATCAATAGCAGAAATATATAATATGCAGCCGTTATTTATACAGGAAAATGCTTCAATATACAAGGGCTCATTGTATAAGTCAAGACCAAGATTTAATCGTACTTCATCAATAACACTTGATACAAATTCCTTTGTGTTTTTATTGCTGTTTTCAAGACTTTCAAAATTAACATTATGATTTTCGAGTTCAGTTTTTGTAAGCGATACTTTTACGGTAAGACTGCTAAGCTGCTCAATTATCATTTTGACACCTCCGGCTTTAAACTTTTTATTTCGCAACTTAGATTCAGAAACGACTGTATAATAAAACAGAAAATATGAGTGGTAAATAAGCTTTTTCTGTTTGATTATCTGTCATAATATTTTCTGGCAAATGAAATAATCAGGTGCTGTCTGTAGCCATTTTTTATATAAAAAATATCTCATGTATAATTTATAAAAATATGATTACAAAAAACGAAATACTCCGCAGATTTGCGGAGACATCTGCCTGATTTATAAATAATATGATTACCGTCAAAATGCTGTATATCCGGTAATACTATATAGTAATATTATATACATCATTTGTATTGTTGTGTATACTAAAAACCGGAAATACAAAAATCTTTTAAAATAAAAAAGGAGTATAAAAGTATGAAAAAAAATAAAGGTATGAAAATATACAGACAGAAAAAAAGAAAAGCAAAAAATTCAAATCAGATTTTATCCCTTCTTGGTACATGTGCGGTTGTATTTGGCGTGGGGATATTTGGATACTATGTAGTTGCGGTTCCTGTATATGATCTCATTACTTCTGCAGGAGACGATACATCCGACAGTGGTTCATCAAAAACAGTTGAAGTAACAACTGCTCCTTATATAACCGAAAACAGTGAGACAACTATTACGTCAGTGAAAAAGATTTTTTCTGATTTAGATGAGAAAACAACATCTGAGACAACAACACCGGCAGTAACAACTGCTCCGGATTCAACCAAGTCTGAGTCAAAGACCACAAAGGCTACAAAAGCTCCGGTTTTATCATCTGAAGGGGGAGTATATTATCTTACAGCAGCTGATATATCTGACCTTAATACACTTGTAGACAGATTAAACAATATACATGGTTACAGCTCTGTAGTTCTTCCTCTTAAAGCCCAGGGAGGAAAGCTTTACTACAGATCAAATGTTGAAACGGCGTCACTGGCCGGAGTCATTTCATCTGATGTTTCCCTTTATGATATGGTAACAATCATAACTGAGTGCGGAATGGAGCCTGTAGCGGAGATAAGCACGATAGCAGATAATATTTACCCGCTTACATATAAAAAATCAGCATATCAGTTTGAGGATGGAGTTACCGGAGAATGGCTTGACAACAAGTCTGATCAGGGAGGAAAACCATGGCTTTCACCTTTTTCTGAGTCCGCAATAAGCTATCTCTCAGATCTTACAGAAGAAATAACCGCTTCTGGAATCAAAAAGATAATATGCACTGATACATATTTTCCGCCTTTCCGTGACAAGGATTTAGGCTACATAGGCGACCTCGTAAATCCTGCAACCCGATATAAAGGTCTTACAGATCTTATCAATACATTAAACAGTAAAGCTTCAGCAAATAATGGTGAGGTAATGCTTTCAGTATCCGCATCTGATGTAATCAATTCTTCATCCGAAGTATTCAGACCTGAGGAGCTGGGAAAAATGTCAGCAGTTGTTACAATAAACATGAACGATTTTTCCGGACAGAGTATCGGAGATATTATGAATAAAATCAAAGAAAAATCAGGCAGCATGAAGGTGGTTCCTTGTATCATATCAAGTAGTGTATCTGCTTCTGAGCTGACATCAATTGTTGATTCCCTTACTAAATCAGGTTATAAATATTATATGGTAAAATAATTTTATTTTAGCTTATATAAAAGTAGCAAAGTTATATTATTTAAAACAATAGAAAGGTAAACGTATGCACGAAACATTATCGGAATTTCTGAAGGGATTTGGAGAGCAGATAGTAACGTTCAAAGGCTTTGCGTGTGCTTTTGCACTGCTGTTTGTTGATTTTTGTGCTATTGCAATTTTCTGCAAATCATATTCGGAAAAGAAATTATGCCAGAAAAAATGGAACAGGCGTTTTGAATATCTGGCATTGGTTGATGAAAACAGAGTGATTCCAATAGAAAATTCTGAAATACTGCTTGGCAGACACCGTTCTGCAGATATACAGTTTCCTGATTTATCTGTTTCGCGTTATCATGCAGTACTGACATTTTCAGACGGCATACTTTTACTGGATGATCTGAATTCTAAATCCGGTACATATATAAACGGAAAAAGAATAAAATCGGCAGTAATAAAAATAAATGATGAGATACGTATCGGAGCAATGACATTTTCTATTAAAAAAATAAAGGATGGAGATAATGGTAAAAGAAAAAAAGAAGCTTAATTACTTTTTTATAAGACTTTTGATACTTCTGACTCATAGTATTCTTCTTGCAAATATATATCTGAATGGAAATTACACTGATATTATGGAGGTAATAAAGCTTTCGGCAGTGGTTCTTACTTCCGATATTGTATATTTTATAATTGCAGGGTGTATGGAGCAGGATACATATACGGTTGACTTTCTGCTTATACTTATTATGAATATAAGTATAATATTTCAGTCCTGTTTCGGTGATGTTAATTTTAATCTTAAACATTTTATAACCATTGTTGCTGGTATGGTAACATATCATATAGGATATTATTTTACAAGAAACAGTTTTAAATCTGAAAAGCTCAAACCGTATTATTATGCAGGAACAGTATTACTTATGGGGGTAATAATCCTGTTTACGGGAAGCCGCAGCATGTGGATTGATTTTGGTGCCTTTTCAGTTCAGCCTTCAGAATTTATGAAGCCGTTGTTTATACTTATCTGTGCTACGTCACTATATAAACAGCAGGATAAGAAAAAAATATGGTATTTTATGGTTACGCCTAATAATCTCGCAATGTTCACAATTGCTGCGTTGATATTTGGCTTGCAGTGGTGGTGCAGAGATCTTGGAAGTATACCGACATTCGCAGCAATCATCGGATGTGCAATTATAAACCGTATGTGTTATCCGAGAGCGAAATTTTCAAAGAAAAAAATAGTTTTTCTTGTTGTTATGGTACTTGCGGCCGCAGTTTTTGCAATAAAATTTGCTCCCGGATATGTTAAAGACAGATTATACGTTGATATATGGGCTGATATGGACGGAAACGGATATCAGCAATGCCGTGCACTAATTGCAATTGCAGAAGGAGGCTGGCTTGGAAAAGGTCCCGGATTCGGAAGGCTGTTTAAGGTGGCAGCATATGATACCGATATTGTTTTTTCAGCAGTATCAGAAGAATGGGGCTTGCTCGCTGTAATATTATTTGTTGTTCTTATATTGCTTCTGCTTGCAACATCACTTATCAATACTCCGCGCTGTTATTATCATGGAACAGTTGCTGTAGGAGTTACAGCAGTATTTGTTGTACAGATGTCACTGAATATATTTGGTTCATGCAATCTTATACCGTTTACAGGAGTAACGTTACCGTTTCTTTCAAACGGAGGAACGTCTATGGTTACGAGTGCATTTCTTGTCGGAATGCTTAAAGCTTCACAGTCACCGGTATTTGTACGCAATATTGTTGCCAAAAAGACTGATAAATCAGAAAAGAGAGGATAGTTATGAGAAGCATAAAGAGAAATATGCGGCTGATAACGCTGATGTTATCATTATTCTGTGTCGTATTAATTATTCTTGTCGCAAAATTATATAAAGAAGCTTCATTTTACATTGTCCACTCCGACAATGCAATGCTTGGAAAGGTATATGACAGAAACGGTGAGGTTTTATTTGACCAGAAAGCATCTGCCGATGTATACGGATATGATTATTTTACTGATGTAACAAATTTCATAGGTAATGATGACGGACAAATGACAAACACACTTGTTGCAAGCAATCTTGAGTTGCTTAACAATTATTCATTTTCTGTACGTGCACATAATTCCGAAGGAAAAAGCGCCATATACAGCACTCTCAATCATAAGGCGAACAGAGCCGTATATGATGCATTCGGAGGAAAAAACGGTACGGCAATAGCATATAACTATAAAACAGGAGAGATTCTGGTTTGTGTAAGTAAGCCGGGTCTGAACCCGTTCGGAGGATATACCGACCTTGAGGATGGAAGCATGCTGTGCAAGGCATTTTTTAAATTTACTCCGGGCTCAACCCAGAAAGTATCAACCCTTATAGCAGCTCATGAGATTATGGGGACAGACCTTATATCCTCAAAGGTATTTGAATGTACCGGCTCTTATATAAATAAAAGCGGAAAGGAAATATTCTGTCACAATTTATATGGCCACGGTACACAGGACATTGTTTCTGCATTTGAAAACAGCTGTAACCCGTATTTTGCACAATTAGTTGAGGATAGTGATTTTAACCTTGAGTCTGTAATAAAAATATTTAAAAAAATGGGTTATTCGGTTAATGAATCAGAACCATACGAACTACTGATAAATGGTATTGATGTTGAAACTGCCTCTACAAATCTTAACGATAAAAATGAATTTTCAACACAGTGGGGGTGTATCGGACAGGGCGATACCATGATCAGTCCGTGTATGATGATGATGTGGCAGAGCGCAATTGCCACCGAAACAGGAAAAGCGACAGTTCCGTATTTTATCGGACATACAACAAGATTTGACGGTTCCGCTGACAATTATGCCATAAATTCTTATACTGATAAATTATTTGAAGAACAGACGGCTTCATATGTAAAAAACGTTATGATACAGAACGGACAGAGATATACCGATACAATTCCGGAATATACACTAGGGCTTAAAAGCGGAACAGCACAGATAAAAAACGGTGCCGAAGAAAACTCATTCCTTACAGGCTTTGATACAAATCCTGACCATCCTATTGCATTCTGTGTTTTAATTGAAAACAGGGTTTCAGGAGATATTACAACAGATTCCATAGTACGTACATTATTATCTTCAATAAATTAAAACAATCATCAGCCTTTTCCGTATTTCGGGGAAGGCTGATGATTGATATAAAAGTATTCAGATGGCTGAAAAGTAACAAAAGAAAAAATAAAATATTCCTCATATGTTGACGAATGACTAAAAAATGCGTATAATTATATTGTATGAATTATATTTATCAGGAGGTGGCTGCATGGTTAATTATTATGAAGAAACTGAATTTGTTAAAGGATATTTTGAGCAATATGACGATACATTTACCTGGTATGTTCCTGATGAAAATCTTTCAGCTTCTTTAGCAGAAGAGCTCATTAAAGAAGCCGGCGACAATCAACATCTTCATATACATAAATACCTGACCACATTAACTGTACTTGCAAAACATAAGGAACGGAATGATGTTCTTTTTCTTCTGCCAAATAAAGAATGCGCACTGGTGCATCTGACATATGGTAAAAAGCAGAAGAAAAAAGATGACCTGCACTTTGTCTTTTTTAATAATTGTAAAGCCTCTTTGAAGTATATAACAAAACAATATAAAACTGAATTTCTCGGTGAAAAAGGATTTGTCCTTTCAGTAAAGGATAAGATTGAAATACTTATTTTTCTTATTCAGCTTTTTTTGTTTTTTACTGTTTCATCTGATAAACGGGGAATACCAATGGTATGTATCGGAATAATTCTGTATGTAATGATTCTGCTCGACTGGAGATCAAGTGGATTTAACCTGTTCCGTGATAAAAAACTTAATCATAGTAAGGTTATTCCGCTTCTGAGATATCAGATTGCATATATTCTTGTAATAACAGCACTTTCGGCGATAGGTGTAGCAATTATGATTTTATCATCGCTTATTCTTTAAATATTATATTTAGCAGAGGGGTGTAGTATGGATAATATTCAGGGAATGATTGATTCAGGTAATAGTCATATAGTATTACCACCCGGAGAATATAAAGGCCCTTTTTTTATAGACAGACCATGTATAATTGAAGGAGATAATACAACTTTATGGGCAAATGCTGAAACCGTCATTTATATAAAGTCCGCAGGTGTAACACTGATAAACTTAAGGGTTGAGCTTATAAGCAAAAATAATGACAGTGCATATTCCTTAAGTACAGAATACAGTGATACTCAGTGCGATAATATTGAAATAATCGGGCCTACACATGGTTTTCAGGATGAAGATATGGTTCCGGAAATGAAAAAACAGCTTTCATTCGGGACATTCAGGTCAGAAACAGAAAATACTTTTACATTTGATTTATTTATGGCATCTGATGCTAAAGTATCGACACAAATGAAAGATGTTGTGCTTTCCGCAACCAATCTGCATCCGGGAATAAATACAATCACAGCAACCGTTTTACCGATATCCGCTAATTCGTATATATACGGAGATATTATACTAAAGTCTAAGTTTATAAGACGTTTTTATATAAACGGTTCATCATCAGATACCGGTGAAATATGCAGCAACAAGTGCATAAGCAGGATAAGTCAGGAGGAGTGTGCTGTAAAACCGGATAATGAAATACTTGAAATGCCGAATGTTCCTGTAAGACAGCCCGTAAAACCACCAGTAATCATGAAAGATATACAGAATTCACCGGAAAGAAAAAGTGCTGCGGTATCAAACGCATATATCCTGAAAAGAGGAGAGCGCATTTATCTTGAAGATTATTCTGATTTACCGATTAAAATAATTATGAGCAATAAAGGGCAGTATAAAAAAATGGATATAGATCCGTATATATTCATGCTTGATGCTTCAGGAAGCACAAGCTGTGACGAGGACTTTGTGTATTTCGGAAACACATCTTCAAAATGTGGAAGCATTGTATTTAACAGTGACAAATCCATTGATTTGAATTTAAAAACGGTTCCCGAATACATAGAGAGGATATCATTTGCATACTCGATTTATCTTCCCTCGCCAGACTGTAATTTTTCAAATGTGCTTTACCCGTATATATCTGTATTACAGTCAGATAAAGAAATATTCAGATATACTGCAAATGATTTATTTGCCGAAACGACAATAATATTTATGGAAATATACAGACATAAATTTCAGTGGAGAATAAATACAATAGGCCAAGGATACAGAGACGGTTTAAAAAGATTGTGTTCATCATATGGTTTAATTGTCTCATAGTGTAAAAGGAGAGGTTTCAATGAATGATTTTAAAATAAAACTGCTTAAGCCATTAATTCTAGCCATATCATTTATAGGCTTTATTATTATTAAGTCGAATCAGAAAAAGAAAAAAAGTGAAATGTAAGAATATATCCCGGAACACGAGAGCAATATTTAAAAGCTATGGCTGAATAGTAACGATAAAACGTTACTATTCAGCCATATGTATAAGCCAGGGATATATGACCGAAGGACCAGGGCAATCGGAAATTCCGGTCGATTCATGACAAATCGAAATCCCTGCAAAATTAATAACTTAACCACCGTTTCTGAATAGTAGCATATAATAAGGTACAGGAACTTTTCTTAATTTATAAAATAACTTTGTCAAAACCATTGTTTTGTCGGATTTAAAGAAAGAAGGCTGCGTAACTTATATTACGCAGCCTTCGGATTAATAAAAATGAGATATTGGGGATTCGAACCCCAGACCCTTTGATTAAAAGTCAAATGCTCTGCCGACTGAGCTAATATCTCATGTCACTGTGCTTTCTTCAGCAACTTAATCATTATATCACTTTTCGACAATGTTGTCAAGTAAAAAATAAAATAAACTTTTTTTAAATAAGTGTTGACAAATGAATTTTAATATGTTATGATATTAAAGCTGTCGGACGAGAGGTACTAAGGAAAAACGAAAGACAGAAAAAGTATCTTGAAAATTGAACAATGCACTAACAAAAACCCTTGAAGATTCAGAAGAGAAATCAACTGAGTTAACAAAAGAAGTCAAGCAGAAGACTAAAAATCTGCAAGCTAAGTATTCGTAAAAGAGTACAGGAAAGATATTAAATCACTTTGGTGAATAATATAAAACTTGATTAAGAGTTTGATCCTGG
>JAEWXO010000003.1 GCA_023458875.1 Bacillota bacterium
CTTCATTTGAAAAGTTCCACAGATACAATGAAAAGGTAGTTTCACATCTGAGAACAAATGTTGCAGAAGCAAGAGACGTACTTGACGAGGCTTTAAGAGGAAATGCTTCAAATCTCAGACGTACAATCTAATATACAATAAACATTAAAAACAAATCCTGTTCTCAGACAGAGCAGGATTTATTTTTGAAAAGGGGTAATAAGTTATGAAGAGTTATAAACGGGTTCTTAGTATTATGACCGCAGTAGTATTGCTTCTGGGGTTTGTAGTATCTGCGACTGGCTGTAGCACTCTTAAGGAATTTTTCAGTAATGAGTCAAAGCCAGATAGCAAGACAGCTGAGGAAATGGCTGCAGACGGAACAATAACAAACGCAGAATGGCTTTCAATGGTAAATGATGCGTTTGGAATGCAGGATGAACAGGCACCGGAGGATGATGTTGAAAAGGCAAAGCAGTGGGGGGTAATCGGACAGGATGAAGAAGTTGATATGGATGCCCCGCTTGATAATCAGTTTGCAACAAAAACACTGATGAGAGCAACAGGATTTGTAGATACATCAGCAAGCGACCAGGATGTAATACAGTCAGCAATAGAAAAGGGCGTTATAGCTCAGAATGCAGACCTTACAAATCCCCAGAACGCTATAGAGGCACTCAGTAATGCTTCAGAAGCATGGAGCAAGCAGACATTTGATTACAGTGACAATACAGCATATGCTGAGGGAGTTCAGGATTTCCGTGAACAGATTTCTGCTGATAATGTTAAAATAAACAGCTCAGGCAGTTCCGTAATAATGCCTTCTGAATATGCAAAAGGACTCAGAACAGATTCAGTGTATATTCTCCCACCGGATGGGGAATATACAGAGGGACGTGCCATGAAAGCGCTTTCTGTTACAGATAATCATGACGGTACATCAACAGTAAGCAGTGTTCCGGCAGAGCTTAACGAGCTTTATTCAAAGATTGATTTTTCAGGCGGTTTTGCTCCTAATTATGATAATATAGAAATTCTTGATGATAATGCTAATGTTACAATAGGAGATACAGCAACCGGAATGTCAGTAAGTCAGGATGATACGGCAGATATACAGCCGCTTTCACTTACAGATGATGACAGCAGTATAGAACAGATGGCAGAGCTTAAGATACCTACAATTTCAATCGAGTGTCCTATTCCGCTGAAGAGCAGTAAAGATGGTGGAAGCAGCAGGAAAAAGGAAATTATAGTTTCTGCAAAATTCAGCGATATAAAGCTTAACACGGATGTGGATATTGATTTTGGATTTTTTAGTGGAATAGATGTAAACAGAGTGTATATGGCTCTTGACTATAAGAAAACTATAGGCGTCAAGTATTCTACTACAGCAGAGGAATCACAGAATTTTGAAGATGCTTATAAAGGTCTTAATGGAGAAGCTGCTGAAGCAGAGGTTCAGGTAGCAAAAATACCGTTTCAGATATGTCCTGGTCTTAATATAAGCTTTACCGCATCATTTGTTGTATCAGCAAACGGTTACATATCAGTTGAGCTTAGTGCTGATCATACAAAGGGATTTGAGTTCAAGAACGGACAGCTTCGCAGAATTAATGAATGTTCCAATAAGGACTGGGCGATAAAAGCATCAGGAAGTATCGGATTTTATTTCTCATTTGCAATTTCGCTTGATGTTGTTTTAATAAAAGAGTCTATTGTTAAACTTGACCTCAGAATCGGACCAAAGATAGAAGGTAAGTGTACAATAAGAAATGATATGACCTGTGCAGATGTGGACTTCTTCTTATCCATAACACTGTCGCTGAAGTTCCACAAACTTATAAATAAAGTGCTGGGTGAACCGAAGATACAATGGACGTTTGCGGATGCATCAAACTCACCTATGAAGGGTAATTTCCATGTTGAATTTGTATACAAGGACGGAAAGATAAATATTGTTGACAAATGTACTCACGGAAAAGAGGAAACTACAGCAGCAACGACAACAGCAACCAGTGTTCCGGACGGAAAACTTGAACTTGATATGTCATATCTTTCTTTGAATCAGGGTGAAACAAAGAAGATTACAATTAAATCAAAGCCGTCGGGTTCTGAGATTAAATGGTCAAGTAATCGTCCTGATATAGTAAGCGTAGACAATAACGGAAACATTACAGCTGTCGGTTCAGGCTCTGCAGTTATTACAGCCAAGACAGCAGACGGAAAACAATTTGAAAACTGTGCTGTTAATGTACGTGCAGCATCAGGTTATCAGAAAACAAGTGAGAACAGAAATATGCAATATATAGGTAAGCTTATGACCGCATAGGGAGTTGTTTATTATGAGTATAAGAAGAGCGGATATTGAAGAGCTGCGTGCTGCAGCACGAAGAGTAGCTGCAATAGCAGAGGACTATTCTTCAGAGTATACATCTATGTATAGTGTTATAGAAGATAATCTAAGATATGTATGGGTTGGCCCTGACAGTGATTCATTTGTTGAGA
Source organism: Bacillota bacterium (assembly GCA_023458875.1). GTDB lineage: Bacteria > Bacillota > Clostridia > Oscillospirales > Ruminococcaceae > HUN007. The sequence continues at coordinate 2,485 of JAEWXO010000003.1, forward strand.
ACGTCGAGGGAGTAAAATACAAATTCAAGAATATGTATGATACTATGAAGTCATATGAGCGATTCCTTTATGATGTAGCACAGAAATACGAAGAGCAGGCAAGACAGATGGAAGAAGAATCAAAAAATATTTCATTCTGATAAAATAAGAAATGAGCAGGTTTTATCACAGCCTGCTCATTTTTTAATATTTATTTTATTTTTGAAAGCAGAAAAAATCATTATCCTTTATATCAACGACAAGCTCTGTTCCCGGTTCAAGGTCTGTTGATATAATGGTTTTTGCAAGAAGTGTTTCAACTGTCCGCTGAATATATCTCTTTAACGGTCTTGCGCCGAAGTTAGGATCAAATCCGTCTTCAATGATAAATGCTTTAGCATGATCGGTTACCGTAATAGTAAGCTGTTTGTCACTAAGACGTTTCTGCAGGTCAGAAAGCATCAGGTCTACAATGTGGATTATCTGTTCCTTCATAAGAGGCTTGTAGTAGACAATTTCATCAAGTCTGTTAAGAAACTCAGGTCTGAAGCTTTGCTTCAGGAGTCTGTCAACATGACTGCGCGCTTCTTCTGTTATTTCTCCGTCCTTTATGCCATCAAGAATATAATTTGAACCAAGATTTGACGTTAAAATAATAATGGTATTTTTGAAATCAACTGTTCGTCCCTGAGAATCTGTGATACGGCCGTCGTCAAGAACCTGAAGGAGTGTGTTGAATACATCAGGATGTGCTTTTTCAACCTCATCAAAAAGAACTACTGAATACGGTTTTCTGCGTACAGCCTCTGTCAGCTGTCCGCCTTCTTCATAACCGACATATCCCGGAGGAGCTCCTATAAGTCTGCTGACAGCATGTTTTTCCATATATTCGCTCATGTCGATTCTGACAATATTGTGCTCATCATCGAAAAGACACTGTGCAAGTGCTTTGGCAAGCTCTGTTTTACCGACACCTGTAGGGCCTAGGAACAGGAACGAACCAAGTGGCTGGTCAGGATTCTGAATTCCTGCACGTGAGCGGAGAATTGCCTCGGATACCTTCTTTACAGCTTCACCCTGACCTATTACACGTTTATGGAGTGTATCTTCCATATGAAGAAGCTTTTCTCTTTCACTTTCCATAAGCTTTGAAACAGGAATACCTGTCCAGCGGCCGATGATTTTTGCAATTTCTTCTTCTGTAACCTTGTTTCTGAGAAGTGATTTCTCACTCTTTGCTTCTTCTGCAATTTTTTCTTCCTCTTCGATCTGCTTCTGAAGATTAGGAAGCTTTCCGTATTTTAATTCAGCAGCCTTGCTCAGATCATATTCACGTTCGGCCTTTTCTATTTCGCCGTTTACGTATTCAAGTTCTTCGCGTAGCTTCTTTACACGTGAAATTGCAAATTTTTCGTTTTCCCATTGTGCCTTCATTCCGCCGAATTTGTCTCTTAGATCTGCTATTTCCTTCTGAATTTCTTTCAGATGTTCTTTTGAAAGCTTGTCGTCTTCTTTTTTAAGTGCCGTTTCTTCTATTTCAAGACGCATTATTTGTCTTGAAATTTCATCGAGCTCTGTAGGCATCGAGTCTATTTCTGTTCTTATCATGGCACAGGCTTCATCTACCAGGTCAATAGCCTTATCAGGAAGAAATCTGTCGGTAATATATCTGTTTGAAAGAACAGCCGCTGAAATCATAGCCTGATCCTGAATTCTTACTCCGTGAAATACCTCATACCGTTCTTTTAAACCTCTGAGAATAGAGATTGTATCCTCAACTGTCGGTTCATTTACAAGGACAGGTTGGAATCTTCTTTCAAGTGCTTTGTCCTTTTCTATATACTTTCTGTATTCGTTAAGTGTCGTTGCACCTATACAGTCTATTTCTCCTCTTGCAAGCATAGGCTTCAGGAGATTTCCGGCGTCCATTGCACCGTCGGATTTTCCGGCACCGACTATGTTGTGGATCTCATCTATAAATAATATTATTTTCCCATCGGAGCTTTTTATTTCTTTAAGTACAGCCTTGAATCTTTCTTCAAATTCGCCTCTGTATTTTGCTCCGGCAACAAGTGAGCCCATATCAAGTGAAAAGATATGCCTGTCCTTAAGACTTGTAGGTACGTCTCCGCGGATTATTCTGAGTGCGAGTCCTTCTGCTATGGCAGTTTTTCCGACACCTGGTTCGCCTATTACAACAGGGTTGTTTTTAGTTTTCCGTGAAAGTATACGGATTATATTTCTTATTTCATTGTCACGGCCTATCACCGGGTCAAGCTTGTTGTTTCGTGCAAGCTCAGTCAGATCCTGACCGTATTTTACGAGAACATCATAGGTTTCTTCGGGATTCTGACTTGTTACCTTTGTATTTCCTCTTACAGATGCGAGTGTTGTCATAAATATAAGCTTTTCAAGACCATACTGCTTGAAAATTTTCATCATTGAAGCGTTGGGCATTTCGAGGAGTGCAATAACAATATGTTCAACCGAAACAAATTCATCGGACATCCGTTTTGCCTGCTCTTCAGCTTCAACAAGTGCCATATCAACACTTTGTGTCAGATAAACCGTATCCGGGTTACGTCCTGAACCTGATACCCGGGGAAGGCCTTTAATAAGATCCTCTACGCTTGCTGTAAGCTGCTCAACAGGAATTGACATTTTCTTCAGCAACTGTTTAATCAGACCGTTGTCCTGCTTTAAAAGTGCAAGAAAAAGGTGTTCCTGTTCGATATTCATGTTTTGGTTAGCAATTGCAATACTCTGGGCATCCTGTATTGCTTCAAGAGATTTTTGCGTGAATTTCTGTGCGTTCATAACTTACAGTCCCTTTCTTAAGAAAATATTTATAGTTTATTCATATTATAGCACTGATTTAATAAAAGTCAATACAAAAATATCTTAAATAACAGTGGTTTTTCTTATTTATATAATTTTATATAAATATTTTTTATAGAAATAAATAACTGTCAGCTGCTGGTGCTGAAATCAGATGACTTTGATAATATGTACCTTTGGGTTATTATGAACCTGGGTGCTGTAAAATATATGCGACAAAATATATTTATAGGCATGGGTCTGAATTATCTTCTTTTTCTGCATCTACCAGTTCCGGCTGGATATGAAGCGTTATATCATTTGTAACACATATCTGAACAGGTTTATCAATTCCGCTTAATGAAGAAACAGAGACGTAACTCTGTGCCCATATTATTCTTCCGTCATAGCGTATTATACGATATGTACAGCTGAACCGTTCATGTCTGGTAGTTGCCTTTAGTGCATGTTCTATTATAGATTGTCTGTCATCAGGATGAATAAAGTCAAAAAAGAGTAATTGTTCATGCTCGAACTGTTCTTTGCTGCAGCCAAGCATTTCGTAATATTTATCATTGGCAAATATAAAACTCATTGTTTTTTCATCATCAATTGTAACAACGGTTACAGCAATGTTTATATTTTCCATGATAAGTCTGAGCCGCTCAAGAGCTTCATTTTTTTGCTGTTCAGCTTCGAATTGTGCCGTTATATCTTCATTTGTACAGTATATAAGATGTCTTTTTCCTGCTGATGCTATGCGTCTTAATGTAGATCTTATATACATTGTCTTTGATTTTCCAGGAAGATTTATATACTTATACTCTCCTGATACTTCCTCTTTTGTAGTGATTGCCGTTTTGAATGCATTATGCATTTTAGTTCTGCTTTCATCATAAAGATGGCTGCGCAATGCTGTTTTAAATGCATATTCCATGTTAAGGCCGCTGTCATTTATCATTTTTACATATTTATCATTTGCCCTTAAAAGTTCTATTGCTCCGGTGTTTTCTACATACTCAAAAACACATGCGCTGCCGACATATGTGTTGAATATAAGGGTCTCTATTGATTTAGGATTCCAGAATGAATCATTATTAAGAGTCATTACTGTTTCAAGCGTAAGCATTTTTTCTTCCTTGACTATTTTTCTGGCTATAGTTTCATATTCGGAATAAGGCATAGGCATTGCATAAAAATATCCCTGGACATAATTGCATCCTATTGATTTAAGGAAATCAGCCTGTTCAGCTGTTTCTACTCCTTCAGCTATTACTGATACACCAAGCCATTTTGTCATCCTGATAATTGATTCAAGGATATTGCCACCCCGTTCTGTATTATCGCTGTTTTCAAGGAAGCGCATATCAAGCTTTACTACCTGAGCCATAACATCTTTTAATGTGTTCAGAGATGAGTATCCGCTTCCGAAGTCATCAATTTCAACTGTAAAGCCAAGTGCAATAAATTCAGAAACAACCTTTATTATATGCTCGGTTGATTTTGAAAATGCTGATTCTGTTATTTCAAGACGGAGCAGGTCTACTGGGATATTATACCTGTTGATTATATTTTTTACTGTATCGATAACATCATCACAGAAAATATCATATCTTGAAATGTTTACAGATACAGGAAGGGGAGAGCGGCCTTCATCGAGCCATTTTCTTAAAAGAATGCAGGTCTGTTCCCATATATATTTATCGAGTGAATATATAAATCCGTTTCGTTCAAATACTGGGATAAATTCTATCGGTGAAATAAGCCCTTTTTTAGGGTGGCGCCATCTTGCAAGGGCTTCTGCACCTATGAGTGCACCTGTAGAATGATTGTACTGAGGCTGGAACCAGACTTCAAAGTTATGGTTTTTAAGCGCAATATCCATTTCACTTGTTATTTCCTGTTCGTCAAGAACCTTTTTCCTCATTGATTCATCATAATATGCTACCTTTATACCGTATTGTTTTTTTATTGAGGCCATTGCGAGAGCAGCTCTGTCGTACATCGCACTAGGAGAAAGCGAAAGATCATCTATAACATAACGACCGATACTGAATGATATAGGGAGAATGTAATCTACCGGAACAGAAAGAAGTCTGTGTATCCTATTAATCGCTTCAGTTGATGAAAATGTTGATGGGTATAATGCTGCAAAATTATCTGCCATTATACGGCACACTATTCCCCTTGAAGGAATAACATATCTTTTTAAAATAGCAGCAATATTTTTCAGTATAGTATCTCCTGTATGAGTACCGTACTGGTCATTTATAACCTTAAAATTATCTATATCAAAACAAACCATTGTATAAAATCCCGGTTTTTCCGCGGCAATCATTCCTTCAGCAATCTTAAAAAATGCTCTTCGGCTGAAAAGGCCTGTCAGACCGTCTTCCATTGTTGCGACTGAGGAATTAAATACATCTACTATATTTGTTATTCTCTTTTTTGTTATTAAAGGCGGATATGGCCGTATAATGATATCGGATGCACCCGTTGAAAGAATTTCCTGCTGTATATCTGTTCCGATATCTTCTGCTGTAACAATAAACGGAACCTTAAAAAACTTGTTGGAATTTGCCAGCGTATCAAGAATTTTGCCTGGGTTTTTTCTGTATAAAGAAATATCTATTATTATAGCTGAAACATCAATATATTTCATTAAAGTTCTGGTGAGATCTTCTTCATTTTTAGCTTCAACTATAATATAGTCATCTTCAAATAGATTTTTCAGGTTTGTACGATTAATCTCATTGCTGTCCGCTATCAGCAGTTTGCTCTTTTTCTGCATATTTTATCCCCCCCCAAAAAATAAAAGATACATACAAAATAATAAAAACAAAAAATCCTCTGTCTGTAACTTTGCTTATATTACTTATAGGCCATTTATAAAAAATTAAACCGAACGTTTTTACTGAGTTGTATTATCCCTATGATAAAATAATATATTTTATTTTATTTTATTTTATCATATAAGCATGAATTTTACAATAGATATTTTTATAAAAACGAAAAGAATATGTCGCTTTTACATATTTAGTGCAAAAATATGCCTATAAACTAGATAAAATATAAAGCAAATAAATTTTTCATAGCGAAATATCAGAATTGCTTTGTTAAAATGGTCCAAAAATATATCTGATTCACGAAATTATGTTAATATTCAGCCAGTACGATTAATTTATTAATTTGTGCCGGGATTTCGACTTAAGCGGTGCCGACCGGGCTTTCCGGTTGCCCTGGACCTTCGGACATATATCCCTACCTTACACATATGGCTGAATAGTAATAAAATTATATATTGGCAGATTGAGATAAAATTGTTTATAGAAAAAAGAAATTATGTATGGTATAATAAAAAAGTAAATTAATTGTAAGGGGGAATAATTTTGAGAGTTTATTATCCAAAATGCGTGGCATTATTGTTCTGTCTGCTGTGTACTTTAAATGTATTGGCTGTAAAATCCGATTATAATTATGCAGATGCATTAAGTACAGTATCAATATCGTCATATGCTTATGACAACTCACCCCAAATTTCAATTATTTCTAAGTCTGATGATACGGTTACTGAGCCTGAAATATCAATTTCGGGTAAAGTCGACAGAGCGGGAATAATTAAACTTGAAATTAACAGCGTATCTGTGTGTGATACAAAGGTTGCTCAGGGTGGAACATTTTCTTTGAATGGTATGCTTTTGCCAGGAAGAAATGATGTAAACCTGTATTTTACAGACAGTTTCGGTGCGGTAACCAGAAAAACATTCAATTACGTTCTTCTGCAGAGATATGACATGGTAGTAGACAAGTCATATTACGGCAGTAACGGCAGCCTTATTGACGGTCATCGCGTATATAATTCAATAGGCGAAGCACTTCAGGCTGCAGTACCGGATACTGTTATTTTTATAAAAAACGGCAGCTATAATGAAAGAGTGATTGTCAGTGGTAAGGATATCAGCATAATAGGGCAGGACAGTCTTAAAACAAAGATATTTTACTCGGTCGCATCAAAAGATACATCCGGAATGACAGACAGAAACTGCATGAAGATAAATTCATCAGCTGAAAATTTTTCTCTGGAAAATCTGACTGTAGAAAATTCGTATGAATATAAAAACGGAAGCGGTGAGCAGGCAGATGCTGTCTGTGTACTTTCTGACCGTGCTGTTTTTTCAAACGTAAGATTTGTAAGCTTCCAGGATACACTGCTTGCCGATTCATCATCGTCATCCGTTATTGCAAGACAATATTTCTATAAATGCTTTATTACTGGAAACGTGGATTTTATTTACGGCAGGGGACGTTCATATTTTCAAGACTGCGATATAGTCGGAAGATATACGCCGTATAAGAAGGACGGTTGCTTTACTGCACCCCGGACAGATATAAGCAGCAGATACGGATTTGTTTTCAGCAATTGCAGATTTACTGCTGAAAACGGTATTGCTGACGGCAGCTACAGGCTGGGACGGCCGTGGGGCGCAGGCGCTGCAATGGCATTTGTAAACTGCTATATGGGACCGTGCGTTTTAAAAACAGCATACGGTGATATGAGCGGAAACCTTTATAAAAATGCGCGTTTCTGTGAGTACAGATCATTTGGCAGAGGTGCAGTCATAAACAGTGACAGACCACAGATACAGGAAAACGCAGTTTCAGAATATACAGCTGAAAATGTATTTGCAGACGGAATGAAAAATAAATTTGATTTTGAGGAACGAATGGATAAAATGTATACTGACCCGTCAGCACCTGTGACCACACAGCTTACGACTACGGTATCCGAAACAGCTACGTCGTCAGATACTATAGAAACAACTCAGACATCTGCAATACCTTATGAGGCAGTTAAATACGGTGATGTCAACAATGACAGCCGTGTTGATATTACTGACCTGACAATTCTCAGTCAGTATCTTTTGAGTGACATAAGCTTTAATCAGAATCAGCTCCATGCAGCCGACGTAACAGGGGATGACGACGTAAATCTCGGCGATCTGGCACACCTTAAGCAGTACATCATGAAGGAAAATGTTATACTGGGACCGGATAAATAAAAAAATTGCAGGGCCACCAGAAGCCCTGCCTTTTTTATATCCTTAGAATATCTACGACAAATATATCTTCTCCTTTATTATCTGCGTATTTGCCGCGAAGTCAACACCTAGTATCGACTGTCCGTCATAAGTTTCATCATACCACCATGTATCCTCAGCAGGAATCCTGTACTGTTCAATATCATACCCTATAATAAGCAAAGGTAACCTTAAAGAAAGAAGATACATATCGGATACAGAAAGATCTGACCCTATATACGGAAGTGCTTTTTTAATGTTTTTATTTAAAGTAAGCGGATTTACAGATTTCATATTTGCAAGTATCTGATTTATTACAGTACGCTGGCGCTGTGTTCTTTCAAAGTCAGCATCACCCACATAACGTATACGGCTGTATGAAAGGGCCTGTTTTCCATTCAGCTTGTATTTTCCTGCACCCGGCAGAAAATCAGAATCAGGCTTATCTCCCATTATTTCATTTACTTCGCTGTACAGAATTGTATTTATTGCTTCTGCTTCCGAGTCGGATATATTTATCTCAACTCCGCCTACAGCATCAACGATATACGCTACGGCTGAAAAGTTTACAGTTACACATCCGTCGATTCTTACATGAAAGCTGTCTTCAATAGTATTTACCAAAAGCTCACTGCCTCCGTATGAATATGCGGCATTCAGCTTTTCGGAACCGTAGCCTTCTATTTCTGTATACATATCGCGCATAAATGATGTCATCTGTATTTTATTATTCTTTTTATTTATTGACATAAGTATCATTGAGTCAGAAAGGCCTCTTGTCGATGTATCTCTGGCGTCTGTTCCTATAACAAGTATATTTTTAACGTCTGATGAATACAGCATATTGCTGTCATCATTTTCATACTGACCTGTATTTTCAATAGGGGATACCTTTGTTATACAATATAAGGCAAATGCAGAATAAAACGTAAATAATAAAATTGAAATAAGGAAAACCGTAAACACAAATCTGCCAAAAGGGTTTCTTTTTTTCTTCTTTTTAGGCGCTGCCTGAGTATTTTTAACAGGTGGAGCGACTTCATCAGGGGATGATTGTTTCAAAGGCGGTCTTTGCTCTGCAGGACGCTTGGATGCACCGTTTGATTGAGGCTGCAGTCTTCCTGAGCTATGCTGTGCAGGAATGCGCCTCATTGACCCTTCGGTATTTTTTCTTTCCTGTGCTCCGGACTTTTTAGGAATTTTATAAACCCTTGTAGCGTCTGACGGAGCAGTGTTATTTGTCGGAATTTTGAATTTTAATGTATCCTGGGATTCGTTATTTTTTTCTGTTGACATTTTTTGTTCCTTTCAAAAGGTGATGTATTATGATTTAAAGAATTTTTGTTATTAATAAGAAAAATAGTTACTATTAAGTAACGATGGTTAAATTATTAATATGTGCAGGTATTTCGACTCTGCGGAGTCGACCGGGCTTTCCGGTCGCTCTGGACCTTCGGACATATATCCACACCTTATACATATGGATTAATAGTAAAAAAATAATAATATTGACATAAATTAAATTCTGATAGTTGTTCGTATATTTGTATAAAAGATGCAACAACTATATATAATTATACAACGTTAATTATATATGTCAAGCCGTTTTAATGAGTAGAAATAAAAAATCCGGGATATCATTTTGGGATAATTCCGGATTTTTATATATTTAATCTGTGTTTTTGTAGTTTACTATTTCATCAATAAGTAAAGGAACATTTTCAGACATTGATTCGTCGGAGAACTGGCATGTTCCTACGACGTGGTGACCGCCTCCGCCGTATTTGAGCATGAGGCTGCCTACATTTACTACTGATGTTCTGTTAAGTATGCTGTGGCCGACTGCACATGAACAACCTTTGCCGCCTTTTCCGTTTACAATCCATACAGAGATGTTCTGCTCAGGATACAGGCTGTATATTACAAATCTGTTTCCTGTGTATATTGTGTCTAATCCCCGGAGATCGGTTATTATGACATCCTTCCGGATTTCCGTATGTTCCTTTATCATTTTTATAAAAAGTTCATTTTGCTCGTTATAAACTTCAATTCGTTCCTGTATGTCAGAAAGGGCAAGAATTTCGTCTGTTGACATTGTTCTGCAGCATACAAGAAGGTTTTCCATGAGCTGGTAGTTGCTTATTGTAAAATCTCTGAAACGGCCGAGTCCTGTACGTGGATCCATAAGGAAACCTACAAGAATCCAGCCCTGAGGTGTAAGAACTTCTTCAATTGTAAGATGACCTGAGTCTACCTTGTCAACAGCCACCATCATATCTTTAAAATGAGGAAAGCGTTTTTCGCCTCCGTAATAATCATATATAATATGTGCACAGGAAGGAGACATTCTGCTCTCACCTTTATATTTTCCTTCAAGCTCATTTCGTTCAAACTCACTTGAATGGTGATCAAACCAAAGTCCGCATCCTTCTACGAACGGAACATTTGCAAGAACATCACTTTTTTCAACTTGTACCAGTCCGTCCTGAAGATCCTTAGGATGAACAAATTTCCACGAATCAACAATCCCCGCTTCGAGAAGCAAAGCTCCGCATACAAGTCCATCAAAATCTGATCTCGTTAAAAGTCTCATGTTTTTAGACCCCCCTTTTTATAATGTGTAATCATTATACATTATTTAATTGAAAAACACAATACATTTTATTGTGTTTTGTCTAAAATAAACAAAACAATCAGGGAATAACTGTTTGTCATTCCCTGACCTATTTTAAATTTCTTTTAAACTGATTCCGAGAATGTCAAGACTATCCCTGTCAACCTGTGACGGGCATTCTGACATAAGTTCGCTGGCATTCTGAACCTTAGGAAATGCTGTAACATCTCTCAGACTGTCGCATCCGCACATAAGCATTGAAAGTCTGTCAAGACCGATTCCGAGACCACCGTGTGGTGGTGCACCATATTTGTAGGCTTCAACAAGGAATCCGAATTTCGCCTGAATTTCTTCTTCAGTAAGTCCCAGTGCCCTGAACATCTTCTGCTGGAGCTCATAGTCGGTTATACGGATTGAGCCCGATGAAAGCTCAACTCCGTTAAGAACAAGGTCATAAGCTTTTGCGAATACTTTTTCAGGTGCAGTATCAAGATACTGAAGACATTCATCCATAGGCATTGTAAAAGGATGATGCATTGCAAGCCATGAATTGCTTTCTTCGTCCCATTCAAAGAACGGGAATTCTGTAATCCAGAGGAAGTTATAAGTGTCAGGGATAATGTCAAGCTTTTTGGCAACATGAAGTCTCAATGCACCGAGAACAGGCAGAGTTACCTTGTTTTTATCAGCAACGATCAATGCAACGTCGCCCTGACTGCAGTCAATTTTATTTAAAATCTGTGATATTTCATCATCTGTCATAAATTTTGAAAATGAGCATGATGGCTTTTCGTCTACCCATCTTATATATGCAAGGCCCTTTGCACCGATACCCTTTGATAATTCTGTAAGCTTGTCAATTTCTTTTCTGGTAAGTACAGAGGCAGCATTTTTGGCAACTATTGCGCGGACACTTCCACCGTTTTCAATAGCTGAAGTGAATACACCGAAACCGCATGATTTGACAATATCCGAGATATCATTTATCTCCATTCCGAACCTTGTATCAGGCTTATCCGAACCGTAACGGTTCATTGCATCAGTGTATGTCAGACGCTGTATCGGGATAGTGATGTCTTTTCCGAGAACGGTTTTAAACAGGTATGAAATAAAACCTTCTGTAGACTCAAGTATATCTTCAACATCAACAAACGACATTTCAATATCTATCTGTGTAAATTCAGGCTGACGGTCTGCTCTTAAATCCTCATCACGGAAGCAGCGTGCAAGCTGGATGTATTTATCCATGCCTGATACCATCAGAAGCTGTTTGTAAATCTGAGGTGACTGCGGAAGTGCGTAGAACTTTCCGTTGTGTACTCTTGACGGAATAAGATAATCTCTTGCTCCTTCAGGAGTTGATTTCATCATCATAGGTGTTTCTATTTCGATAAAACCGTTTTGATAATAATATTCTCTTGCAGCCTTTGCAATCTGATGACGCATGATTATGTTCTGCTGAAGCGGCTGTCTGCGGAGGTCAAGATATCTGTATTTTAATCTGAGCTCTTCATTTACCTTTGTTTCATTCTGGATTTCAAAAGGAGGTGTCTGGGCTTTTGCAAGTATTCTCAGCTCTGAAACGATTATTTCTATTTCACCTGTTCTGATATCAGGGTTTACACTGGTTCTCTTAGCTACTGTGCCTTTTGCCATAAGTACAAATTCTGATCTGCATGAAGCAGCCTTTTCAAAAATATCCCTTGCGGTATTGTCGTTGAATGCAAGCTGTACTATACCCGTTCTGTCTCTTAAATCTATAAATATAAGATTGCCGATGTCTCTTATTTTCTGAACAAATCCGCCTACTGTGACTTCGTTTCCTATGCCCTCTACTTCACCGCAGTAGTGAGTCCGCTTTAAACCTGTCATGTTATCTGCCATTGATATTTATCCTTTCCGGTAATCAAAAATTAAGGGAATCCTGAAGATAAGGATATCCCTGATTTTTGTTTATTTTTCTAGACCATTTATAAATTTTTCTGCTTCTTCGCAGTTAAGCATGGCTGCAACTGCTTCGTTTGAAAAATTATCAACAAAAGAATTGTCGAGTGCAAGCTCGGTTTCTTTTCCGCTTTGCATATTTTTTATCTTTACAGCACCTGACTGTATTTCATTATCACCAAGAACCATTGTGTAAACAGCACCTGTTTTATTTGCATACTTCATCTGTGCTTTGAGGCTTCTGTTCATAAGGTCGTATTCTACTGTATAACCTTCAGTACGGAGTCCTTTTGCAAGAACTACAGCCTTTTCAAGTGCGTTCTGGCCCATCGGTACAATGTAAAGATCGCATTTTGATTTTTCCATGAAATCGCATCCCTGCTTTTCCATTGTAAGTATCAGACGTTCAATACCTGCAGCAAAGCCGAGAGACGGTGTCTGAGGACCACCAAGCTCTTTTACAAGACCGTCATAGCGACCGCCGGCACATACAGTGCCCTGTGCGCCGATATCGGTTGTTATAAATTCAAAAACGGTTTTTGTATAATAATCAAGACCTCTTACGATCTTGGGATTTACTTTGTATGCGATATTCATAGATGTCAGAATATCTTTAAGCTTTTTAAAATGCTCAGAGCATTCGTCACACAGATAATCAGATATGACTGGTGCATCCTTGGCAATATCCGAGCATACGGGACTTTTGCAGTCGAGTATACGCATAGGATTTTTCTCAAGTCTGGTAAGACATGTTTCGCAAAGGTCAGGTTTTCTTTCCTGGAAATATTCTCTGAGTACCTTATGGTATTGAGCGCGGCATGAAGGACATCCTATGGAGTTAATATTAAGTTCAATGTTCTTAAGGCCAAGTCTGTCTAAGAAATCGTGTGCCATTGAAATCATTTCAGCATCAGCAAACGGTGAAGCGCTGCCTATCATTTCAGCACCAAACTGGTGAAATTCTCTGAGCCTGCCGGCCTGAGGCTTCTCATGTCTGAAACAGGAAACAAGATAAAAAACCTTCTGTGGGAGAGCTTCATTGAGCATTCCGTTCTGCATTACTGCACGTATAGTTCCTGCTGTTCCTTCAGGTCTTAATGTAAATTTGGTTTCTTTTGCGATAACAGAATACATTTCTTTTTGTACTACATCGGTCGTTTCACCTACCGAACGCAGAAACAGGTCAGTGTTTTCAAATGTAGGAAATCTGATTTCATTAAAACCGTATGTCTGTGCTGTACTCTGAGCTATCTGTTCTACTGTATACCATTTGTTTATTTCGGCCGGTGTAACATCTCCGGTACCATGTGGTCTCTGAACTGTTAAAGCCATATTATAAATAAAGTCCTTCCGTAAATAAAATTAAGTATTAAAATTCAGGTGTTCCGTATGCACGCCAGTCAAGATCTCCTCTTTCAAGAGCAAGAATAAGCGCTTCAGCTGTCGCAATGTTTGTTGCCACAGGCACATTATGAACGTCACAGAGCCTCAGCAGCTCAATGTCATTAGGTTCATTTGCCTTAGGTGTAATAGGATCCCTGAAAAACAGAAGGATATCTATTTCTCCGCATGAAATACGTGAAGACAGCTGCTGGTCACCGCCCTGTGAGCCGCTGAGATATCTTTGAATATTAAGTCCTGTAGATTCACTTACAAGTTTTCCTGTTGTACCTGTCGCACATAAATGGTTTCTTGAGAGAATTCCGCAGTAAGCTATGCAGAACTGAACCATTAATTCTTTTTTTGAGTCATGTGCTATTAAAGCTATAGTCATACTGATATTCCTTTCTTTATAACAGACACACCTTAATGATATCTGTATTTTTTATATTAAAATTTGATTGTAAGCGGCACATTTTCGTTCTTTATTCTCTTTGCTATCGCATCAAATGCAATAAGACTAGGAGAACCATACGGAATAGGCTGACCGGTTCCTGTTGCAGCTACGAGCTGATAATCCTCAGGAATAACACCGATAAGCTGTACGCCTATTGTGTCTATGGTTTCGTCAAGGTCGTGAATGAGCATATTGTCCATGGCGAGTCTGGAAACCTTGTTTATTATAAGTCTCTGTCGCTGATTTCCTTTTGTATAAAAAGCATCAGACATCATTTTTGCATCACGTATGCAGATAGGATCAGGTGTAGTGACTACAAGTATAAGATCCGCCTGTTGTACTATGTCAAATACATGTGAGTTTATTCCGGCACCCGTATCAATTATAATGAAATCGTAGTATTTCCTTATCTGACTACATATGTTTTTAATCTGTTCTGCAGTAACAACAGTAAATGGATTCTCAGGTGCACATACGACGCTGAGATTGCTTGCCATAGGGGTTTGTGTCACAGCCTGAAGAATATCGCACTGTCCTGAAAGAACGTGCCCGAGATCATATTTTATTTTGTTTTGAAGAGAAAAGATAATATCAATACAGCGAAGTCCGAAATCAAGTTCGATGATCAATGTTCTGTTGCCCTGTTTGGCAAGAGAATATCCGAGTCCGGAACAGATCGAAGTCTTTCCGGTTCCTCCTTTGCCGGAGGTAACGGCTATTACTTTAGACATATTAAACTCCTTTCAATTTAAGATTAAGTATAGTACTGTGTCATTTATTGGATTGTTAGTGAGATATTTTATATAATTATATTGTACCATAAATAATGATTTTGTCAAAGTCATTTTTTTATTAAACTCTAAAATTGTAGTAATGTATGATTTATTTATTGTGATTTGTGTATATTGCATAATATGGCATAAAAAACAATGAGATTATCAGCTGATTTTATTGCTATAATGGGAATTATAGGAGTCAATAATCTTTCTGACAAGATATTTGGAGTTTGTGCCTTTTTCAATAACAGCGGCAAATGCGATAACAGGATCATCCGCCGGTGCAAAGCCTATTACTGTTGTATTTGTGTCCTCGCTTGATGTAGTCTGAGGTGTTCCGGTTTTTATCGCCACATCATAACCGAGACCGTTAAGTGAGAATTCGCCGTCAGGAGTGTTCTGGGAAGCACCTATCATACCCTGAATTATAGAAGGAAATACATAATCATAATTTGCAGTTATAGTTTCCGCAACGACCGGTTCAACATCATCTATTTTGTTTCCAAGATAGTCATATATGCTGTCTACAAGGTGCGGCTGATATCTTACGCCTCTGTTGCCGATTGTAGATGCAAGCACGGCCATCTGAAGCGGAGTTATCATTGTTTCGGACTGACCGATTGCTGCGTCAAGAAGATTTCCCGCATACCATGTGCCGCCCAGCTCCTCCACGACCTCAGGACATGCTACATAGCCTACCGAATCTCCGCTTTCGAGTCCGAGATGTGTTCCCAGGCCGTACATATTTCCGTATTTTACTATATTTTTGATTCCTGTAAGCTGTGAAAGCTCATAAAAGAATATATTGCACGATACGCGGATGGATTCCGCTACGCCTATATTTGAGTGGTATCCGGTACAGAATTTGTCAACATCGATGTATCTGTATTGCTTAGCGCAGTAAAATGTGCTGTCAGGTGTAATAAAGCCTTCATTAAGACCTGCTGTTGCCGTTACGGGTTTAAATGCCGAACCGGGCCTGTAAAGACCGTCGGTTGCACGGTTAAGAAGAGGTGTACCCTCACGTTTAAGAACATCCGAATAGTTTTCTATATAATCCTTAAGATTATATGTAGGTGCTGTAGCCAGAGCAAGGACATCATTGTTCCTTGCATCAAGAACAACTATTGCTCCGGATGTTACATTATGCATATCCTTAACCTCGGTATTCAGATATTTCATGAAATTTTCAAGTATAGACTGAACGTCACGCTGAAAATCAATGTTTATTGTAAGCTTCAGTGTGTTTCCGGGAACAGCAGGCTCTGTAATTTCAGATGATATCGTGGAATTGTCCTGTACAGTTATCTGGCGGATACCGTTTTTTCCCTTGAGATAGCTTTCCATGCCTTTTTCCAGACCGCTTTTTCCTACAGAATCATTGAGGAAATATCCCATGTTTTTAAGCTCATCATATTCCTCGGCATAAATAGGTCCCACTGTTCCGATTTCGTGAGGTATAATATCCGTAACAGGGTTTGTCCTGATAGCATCCTCAGCTATTTCAATTCCGGGAAGATCTACGCTGAGTTCTTTTATTTTTGATACGGTATCGATAGTTATATCCTCACAAAGAGTAAAGACGTTACTCAATGAAAAATCACGTATATTCATTTCGTAACGTATTCCTGCAATTATCCTTTTCTGTTCGTCTGTATAATCATCAGAGATCCTATAGTCAACAATAAGCTTGTCAATGCAGTTTTCCGCCGTTGCATAGACATTTACACCTATCATGGATTTGAGCCGTGATATGTCAGCATCATCCTTACTTGAATATTCATAGGGAAGTGATTTTGAAACAGGCAGAGAGTCATGATAATCATAACCCTCTTTTATAAGAAAATCAGCTATTTTAAAAATTACGGCGTTGGCTTTTTCGTTATCGGAAGGGAAGGAGGCTTTTTCAATTATGACATTAAAGCCAAGCTTGTTTTCAACAATCGGAACACCGTTTATATCTTTTATTTCTCCTCTTGTTGCATGTATTATTTGTTGAGCAGTGTATGATGACGGAGGTTTCTCTGTATAATTATTGCTGTCAACTATCTGTATTTTCATAAGCTTTACACCGCCAAGTGCAGCTGTTGAGATTACACCGCAGATAATCAGCACGGTTCTGAATCTGTCTGTAAAAATATTCATATTAACATCCTAATCCTTTATAAGAGCATCATTTTCATTTAATGTATGCATTTTACGAAGTGTAAAATGTTTTCTGATAAATTTTATTAAAGGGTAAATAATTATCAGGGCCAAAACAGTAAGTAAAAATTCAGGCAGCATAAATTTTTTAAGTAAAATGTCTGTATTGCTGTAATCCCATATAACATAATAGAAAAAATAGTCCAGAAGGAAACAGATTGATGAGTAAAAAACAGTAAGAATGAATATGTTCAGAAAGCTTTTTCTGAGAAGGTGTTTGAACAGCAGTGATGTGAAGACACATCCAAGCAGAAGAAGTATGGCGTTATAGCCGATAAGCTTTCCGAGCGCTATATCATTGAGCAGTCCGCAGAAGATTCCTGTTATGGCACTTACGAGTTCATCCTCACTCATTGAAATGCAAAGAGACAGAGGAATAAGTATTTCAGGCTTTGTAAAGCTTCCGGTTGTCATAAAAATAAACGTAAACCATATAATCAGTGAAAATATGCTCCATCGCATAAGCGCAAATTTCCGCTTTCGCCTGGAGGAAACAAGTTTAATATTCATTAACCTCGCCCTTTCCGTTGAATGAGGTAACGACCATAACGCTTGTAAGCTTTGATACATCGACAAACGGTTCAAGAACAGCGAAATTTGACAGACCACTCTGTGCACTTCCTGTTTCCGTAACCTTGCCTACGAGATAATCAGCAGGGAAAAGCCCGCTGCTTCCTGTTGTTACAATCATATCACCTTTTTTTATGCTGCTGTCTTTTTCAATGTAGATTATCTGGCTTAGTCCTTCTGAGGAATATTTTATGTCACCCTCAAGTATACCTGTATCTGATTTTCCCTTTACGGTTACACCTATTGAAAGATCAGGTGAAAGAATTGTACGGACTGTGGAGTATTTTTCGGAAACCCCGACAACCGAGCCGACAAGTCCGGCTGATGTAACTACAGGGTCATATATTGAAATCCCATCATTGCTGCCTCTGTCAATTATAAATGAACAGAACGGGTCATTTGCTGTATATGCAATTACTTTGCACGGAGGGGATAATGTATAATCGTTATGTTCTTCTTTGATGCCTATAAATTTCCGTAGCTCTTCAAGGTCTTTCTTTGTGTTTTCGTAATCGACCATATTGTTTCTTAGTTCATTTACTTCTGATTCAAGTTCAAGATTTTTTTCATAATATTTTTTTGAATTGAGAAAATAGTCAATTTTTACGCCGAGATTGTCGGAAATCGCAGAAGAAACGTAACGGAACGGTTTTGAAATGGTGTTTACAAACTGTGAACCTCCGACAGAGTGCCCACTTTGTGTTACTGAATACAGCATGATTCCTATAAGCATTGCAATCAGACATAAGATCAATTTGAAATTAAGACTCTTAAAAAAATCACGCATTTTAATCTCCAATCATCCAATCAATAGTATTTAGGTTCATATTCGCTGATGGCGTCTTCATATTTTGAATAGTTTTCTATTACCTTGCCGGTACCTTCAACAACACAGTCAAGAGGATATTCTGCAATATACACCGGCATTCCGGTTTCGTTGTTTATAAGTGTGTCAAGGCCTTTGAGCAGAGCACCGCCTCCGCACAGGGTTATGCCCTGTTCGATGATATCAGCAGATAATTCAGGAGGTGTCTTTTCAAGCGTTACTTTTACGGCTTCAATTATTTTTGATATAGGGTCTATAAGGGCATCTCTTATTTCAGTTGATGAAACGGTGATGTTTTCAGGCAGTCCGTTAAGCAGATTACGTCCCTTGACCTCCATTTTTTCCACAGCATCACCCGGATAAGCAGAGCCTATCTGAACCTTTATATCCTCTGCTGTACGTTCACCGATAAGCATGTTGTATTTTTTCTTTACATAGTTGATAATGGAGTTATCAAGCTCGTCGCCGGCTATTCTTATTGAGCGTGATGTTACTATTCCACCCATGGAAATAACAGCGACCTCGCTGGTGCCACCGCCTATATCAACTATCATATTTCCTATGGGTTCTGTAACAGGCAGACCTGCACCTATCGCTGCGGCCATAGGTTCTTCTATTATATAGACTTTTTTTGCTCCTGCAAGCTCAGCTGCATCCTTTACAGCACGTCTTTCTACCGGAGTAACACCTGATGGTATACAAATAGTAACTCTTGCTTTTGTAAATAAGGTTCCCTTAAGTGACTTTTTTATAAACTCTGAAAGCATAGTTGTAGTTATATTAAAATCAGCTATTACGCCGCCCTTAAGTGGTCTGACAGCAATTATTGAACCAGGCGTTTTTCCTATTACTTCTTTTGCTTCCTTTCCGACATAGCTTGCCTTTTCGTCTCTTGTGTTTACAGCAACAACAGAAGGCTCGCGGATTATTATTCCTTTTCCTCTCATATATACAAGGGTATTGGCAGTACCCAGATCGATGCCTATATCTTTTGTGAACATTAGAATTCTCCTTTTGATGTGATAAAATTAGTATATGTATTTTTTTGAATATATTATTAAAAAATTCAGATATCAGTCAATAAATCTTGAAAAGATAGTATATATCACAATTGCAGTAATGATACATATTACCTGTGCTATACTGATATCGAGTGTAAATCCGAGTGATATTGTCATAATCATAAGATCAATTGAAAGAGGTGCTTCGTGATCAAGACCGATAGAGACAGTATTTGACAGCAATGTGCTGTCAGTATGCTGCCCTATATATCCACCTATAATAATTGAGCTTATTATTAATGTGCCAAACACAAAGCCTTTTTTTGTGAGTTTCATTTTCTGAAGATTTCCTTTCTCAAGAAGTTACTTTATACCTCGAAAATATAAGCCGCGTGTTATTCCGGAAGGAGCAACCGGTGAGCCGTTTATATAATCTGATACAATTTTTTTGACCTGTATTTCTGTTTCATCTGTAAAATAAAGTGTAATAAAGTCAATCCCGTCAAACTCGTCAGTTTTATCAGCAAGATAAACTGTATCTGGATTAAAAATTTCTGTATAGTCATAGCTGCACTTTACCGTAAAGCTGCGGTTTGTCCTGTCAGTTATAATGTGTTTGCAGCTGCTGCATCCGACAGTGTTTTTAATAGGACAGTTAGATGTAAGCATAAGAGGCAGTCTTCCGTAAGCAATAATTCCGACAGGCACAGGACTGTATATTTTTTTTATCTGTGAAAGCTTAAGCTCAAACGACATAGTGGAATCAGTCAGCCCAAGAGCAGAGAGAGACTTCAATGAGTATGAATTTGCAATGTTTAAGCCAAAGTCACCGTGAAGTTTGAAACCAATATCTGTTCCGGTCTTTATATATGAAAGATTGTTGCACATAATGTGTCTGAAACCGCGCTCATAAAGTGCCTTCAGTCCGGAAATAATTTTACGCTCATCAGTGATAAAGCGAGGCGGTTCAATAATTATTCTTTCTACGATGTTATACGGAATATTATTTTCTTTTAAGATATAGTGCATCGGAAATATTATCATGTCAATAATATCAGTATCTATGAGGGAAATCTGATCTTTGTTTTCAAGTCTTATTCTGATCAGGGGCATAGCAGATTCCGTAATATGATTTTTTTTCTCATAATTAAGCGAAAAATCATTATTAACAAATTTATTACAGGCCTGTTCACGAAGCCTGTATAAATTTTCTATAGCATTGCGTCTTATGCAGTTTATAGCAGAGGCCGGTACTGTAAGTCCTTCCTCAAGATTTATTTTTATTTTACCGGGAGAATAGATTGTATTTCCGAGCTTTGAAAGCTGTTTTTTTATTATATCATCACTAATGGCTTTGTTCTGTGCTTTTTCAGGTACTGAACCGTATACGGAAAATGAATGATTTTCACTGTCTGTTGCTTTAAGAACAACAGATTTACCGGCACTTATCGTAATCTCAAAATCTACTGATGAGATTTTCCTTTCTTTCTGATAAAGCTGATTAAGCTCCGGAATGACAGATGCTGAAGAAATAACATCGTTTTTGTCACGCATACCGAACATGTTATATTTTTTCGAAGTAAAATATCCGTCGGTAAAACCGTTCCTTGAAAATACGGATTTTAATGAATCTGTATCGGGTGTCTGTCCGTCGATGGCATTTCTGTATGCTGTGACAGCGGCTGCTACATATTCAGGCCGCTTCATACGTCCTTCTATTTTAAGGGAAGCAACACCGGCTTTTTTAAGACTGTCTATATGGTCTATAAGTGAAAGATCCTTTAAAGAAAGGCAATTGCCGTTTGTATCGGATGATGCGGAAAACGGAAGGCGGCAGCTCTGTGCGCAAAGCCCTCTGTTTGCACTTCTGGAGCCTATCATGGCAGACATATAACACTGTCCGGAAACCGACATGCACAGAGCGCCGTGTACAAAAACCTCTGTATCAATATCCGCCGAGGAAATACCGGAAATAATCTCGGAAGATGCTTCACGTGAAATTACCACCCTGGAAAATCCAAGCTTCTTTGCAAGCAGAGCTCCGTTTACAGAGTGAACAGTCATTTGCGTAGATGCATGAATATGAATATCCGGTGCAATACTTTTTATTATTAATGCTGCCCCCGGATCCTGAACTATAAACGCATCAGGTAAAAGAGCAGCATATTTTTTTATTTCCGCTGCAAATTCGTCAAGCTGAGAATCCATGAGCATTGTGTTTACTGTTATATATAATCTGGCGTTGTAAAGGTGACAGAGATGTATTGCCTGTTCCATTTCCGAATGATCAAAATTTGCAGCGTTCTGTCTTGCCGAAAAATTTTTCCCTCCTGCGTATACCGCATCTGCTCCGCAGCGTAATGCGGCAATAACCGATTCCATGTTTCCGGCAGGGGCAAGTAATTCTATCATGTCTGAACCTAGGCTTTCTTATTATTATTATTACTATGGTTGTCTTTTAATTTTTGCAGATTAAGAGTGTCCTCAAGTTCAGTAATTTTATTTTTTAATGTTTCTATTTCACGGAGTGCGCTGTCACGTTCAAGACGTGCTTTGCCTGCTTCGTCTACGTATTCTTTTATCTGTACACGAAGATTATCCAGACTTTCATTGCATTTGTTAATATCATCAAGTTTAGAAAGCGCAATCATTACAGAAGCAGAGTATACAGAGATATTTGTGTTGTTTCCAACCAGTTCCGAAATGCTTTTTTCCAGCTTTCTTGCCAGCGCATATACATATGTCGGTTCTTCTTCTGTATGCAGACAGTATTCCTTGCCGCATATCACTACCTTTACTTTATTCATCAGAATACCCTTTCTTTTAATATTTAATTTAAAAAAATTAGTGGGCAGAAAAAACCCCACATAAATATTATAATATATTTTTTTTGCGTTGCATAGCCCTATATTCAAATTTTCATTAAAAAAATTAATTATTTTTTAAATAAAGGAAAAACAAGGGAAAGCCCCGGGATTGTTTATTTAAAAACGTTCCCGGGGCTTAATTGCTCTATAACAATTTATGGTGTATATGAATATTTATTCTAAAAATCAAAGTACCGGACCAAGTGTAACCTTATCACCGAGAATGAACTGCTTTAATGTTGTAAGGTCAGCAAGGTTTATTGAGTCATCATCCAGAACATCAGCGGCAATCTGCTGAATTTCGTCAAGTGATTTTTCATTGAGAAGGTTCAATGCAAGACATGTAAGGTCTGTAATATCAGTATTTTTGTCACCTGTAACATCTCCGTATACGAGAGCTGTTATTTTCTTAATTGCTTCCTTTGTAGAATCATCAAGGTTTGCACACTGTGCAAGTGAAATATCCTTTATATTCTCAAGATTTTTAGGAATGTTAATGGATTCAATGTTTTTGCTTCCCTCAAATGTTCCTTCTTCGATAACCTTCAGTCCTTCAGGAAGAACAGCTTCTTTAAGGTTTTCACAGTTCCCGAAAGCTTTTTTGCCGATTTTTTTAACGCCTTCGCCGATTTCGACTTTTTCAAGCTTCTTTGCGTTCAGAAAAGCTTCGTCATCTATTTTCTTCATTGTGTCAGGAATAACTATTTCCTTTAATGAAGAATCCTTGAATGCTTCTCCTTCAATTTCACGGAGACTGTCAGGGAGCTTTACCTTCTCTATATTTTTGCAGTTATCAAAAGCATACCTTGCAATTTTTTCTACACCCTCAGGAATAGAGAATACTGTATCTGTTTTTGCATCAGGGTAAGAAATAAGAATTTTCATGTCCTTGTCATAGAGAACGCCGTCAACTGATTTGAAATTCTTGTTTTTAATGTCAACCTTTATTTCCTGAAGATCTGTGAAATAAAACAGAGAAAGCAGTTCGTCGATTGTCAGTGATGACTTGTCTTCAGGTATTACAAGCTCTTCAAAATCTCCAAGCTTTGTCCAGTCAATTAAAAACTTCAGGTTTATATCACATATGGAAACCTTGTTTTTGGAGTCCGTATTTTCATCCTTTTCAGGTTTAGCAGGCTTTGGAACGCCGGTCCCTTCTGTTACTTCAGGCTTAGCAGGCTTTGTTAAGTCAGTATTCTTTGTAACTTCAGGTTTTGAAGGCTTGGTAGCGTCAGGGTCCTTTGTGACTGCAGGCTTTGTAGGCGTGGTAGCATCAGGGTCCTTTGTAACTACAGGCTTTGAAGGCTTAGTAGCGTCAGAATCCTTTGTAACCTCAGGCTTTGAAGGCTTTGTAGCGTCAGAGTCCTTTGTAACTTCCGGCTTTGAAGGCTTGGTAGCATCAGAATCCTTTGTAACTTCAGGTTTCACAGGCTTAGTAACGTCAGAGTCCTTTGTAACTACAGGCTTTACAGGCTTGCTTATGTCAGTACCTTTTGTTACAGAAGGTACAGTGACATCTGATGTTTCAACCTTTTGTGTAATTGTTGTGACAGGCGCTTCTGATACTGCTGTATCTGCTGAAACGCTTGCAAAAGAACCTGCTACCATTGTCAGTGCGGATATACCGGCTACTATTTTTGAAATTTTCATAGTTAATTCTTGTCTTGTTTGATACAAGACAATCCTCCCTTCAGATTTTGAATTTTTTTAAGTCAGATTTGCAATGCAGAGTGTAATGATATTGATATGTAATAAGCACAAACTGCAGCTTATCGTTGCTATATTTTAGATGCACCCGAAATGAAAAAGGTTTCCGGAAAAATATATTTTTTGAAATTATTTTTCCGGATTAATGATGAAAAAAGCTTTAGCTGTAAACTGCAGATTTTGTTGCTGTATTAATTAGATGTCCGAAAAATACGAAAGGTTCCCAGAAAAAATAAAAAATTTTTATATAATTCTGGGGAACCTTTTGACTTTTTAACTCATCTTATTTATAATGATGTATATATGAGCTGTAAATTCAATACGACAAGTGATCTTGCAAAGGAGCGAGGATATGGATTCCAGAGAGCAATTCAGCCAGAACGTTCTGAAGTACAGTGAGTCACTCTTTTTTGTTGCTAAAGGGGTATTAAAGAACGATGCTGACGCAGAGGATGCTGTTTGCAATGCAATAATGAAAGCATACGAAAACTTCGGTCAGCTTAAGGATATAAAGGCTTTTAAGTCATGGATAACGCGTATAGTTTTAAACGAAGCGTATATGATATGCAGAAAAAATAAAAATACGCAGTCAATAGAAGAAGTACTTCAGGAACCGTCTTATACAGTCAGGTATTATGATGAGACATGGGAAATTGTCAACTCACTTGAAGAAGAATATAAAACAGTCCTTATATTGTTTTATTATAATGATTTTTCGATAAAAGAAATAGCAAAGACACTTGATATAGCCACGGGAACTGTAAAATCAAGACTTAACCGTGGGCGACAGAAGGTTAAAGAGCTGATAAAATAAACTTATAAGGGAAACGGGTGAATGTATATGGTACATAGAAGCAGGCTCTTTAATAAGAGTGTAAAAAACAAAGACAGTTATATTTCTGAAGGATACAGCCAGCGTATACTGGATACTCTCAGCAGTCTGCCTGATTCTTTGCCTGAAGATAAACACAATGTCTGTATTGTTAAACACAGCAGAAACTCCGCATATACAGCAGCACTGTCCGCAGCGGCAGTAATGATGATTGTGGTGGGAAGCGTGTATGCATATACGAAATTTTCTTCCATGGGCAGGGGCGACGGTAATGATCCGCATACTGCAGTAACAACAGTTACAACAGATGCGTCAGACGAAAAAAGCAATAATACATCTACATCCTCGTATAAAGAATTTACAACAATATCTGTTACTGAAACGACAACAGCATTCTCTGAAATATCATCAGAGAATCATGATATAGCAGGAAATACAGATATCTTCACTACTCATACTGACCGTACTTATCGGGCGCAGACAGGTGAAAATAAGCAGACGGCATCAGTATATTACAAAAAAGAAACAGAAAATGCGGCTCAGACAACAAAGGCAAAAACAACAGACAAAGCCGAACCGAAAACTGAGATTAAGGAGACAAGGAAAGCCGAAAAAAATCAGACAGAAACGATGCCTGATCACGTAGTTCCGGATGACAAAAAGCCTTTTGTAACAGCTCCGCCTATAGTCACACTGCCTGTTCCTCCGGTTCACACAGACAAGGAAAACGAAAAGCCTGATAATGACTTCTTTGAAAATAACAAAGACTTTCCGGGGATTGGCAGGGTAAAAGAATCTCCTGATAAAGACAACGGCAAAACGGAAGAAGAAAAAGAGGAGGATAAACAGGATTTCCATGAATTTGGAAATGTAAAAGGCATAAACGGACCCGGAAAATAACATTGATTTTCATACTGACAAATATCCTCGGTGAAAGGAAGAAGGAAATGAATATAAAAGAAGAATTATTAAGGAAAGTCAGCATGACAGAAGACATACAGTTAAACGATATTGATACAGACATCGGAAAAATAAAAGCTGTTATGATAAATGAGGTGGTACCCGCTGATCCATCACAGGATTTTTACGGAAATGCCGATTCTGATTATATAAAAACAACAATTCAGCTTTTTGAAAAATCGGGGCTTAATATAAACGGAATCAATGATATTTTAAGCATGGGGATTTATATTACAAATGCAGTCAAAGTACCAAAGAATGAATATGCTGTCTCCAGGGAAAGCATTGAAAAAAGTCTGCCGTATCTTGAAAATGAGCTGGCACTTTTTCCGGATATAAAGGTCATTATGCTTATGGGGGACGTTGCAAAAAAGTCGTTTAATATGATTGCAAAAAAACAAACAGGGAAAAATATGGTTCCCTCCTTTTCAACTTACAGACTCAGAGAAAGTGAACTATACTACAGAAATATACGTGTAATGCCGTCATACATTATGACAGGAGGAAGTATCCAGATTGAAAAATCAAAAATTCAGATGATTTCAGAGGATATTTCAGTTATGGCAGATTTAATAAAATAGATAAAAGGCATTACTGCCTGAAAGCTTGTTTTCAAAGCGATCATGCGGTAATGCCTTTGGTTTTTTGTGTTTTTCTGATATAGTCTGGGTTTGCCGATTAAATTAAAGGTAAGCATTATTGGCAAGGGGAATTTACGAGGTCCGGAATATAAAAAAATACCAGTCGTTTCATGTGACTGGTATAATTATTATTTTTATCAGTCTGAATAAGGCGATAGCTTTACATAACACAGCTTTTCACAGAATTTTCACAGAATGAGATACCGTATTTAATGTTTTGCCGAATCTTCTTGGTCGTGAAAAAAGTTTAACTTTAGCGGCATCTTCAATTAAATCAGCTATCAGCATTGTTTTATCCACGAAACAGCTGTCTTTATTTATTATTTCCTCAAACTTCGCACATCAAAAATAATTTCACATCTTGAAAATTCAAGGGTTCTCACAGTATAAAATAGCTTTTAATCGACAAACCACGTAGCATAACGGAACGCATAAATGCGTTCCCTACATTGAGCGTAACCCTCGTAGGGAACGGATTCATCCGTTCCGTGAAATTCATCCTGCGAAGTTTGATTTAATATTAAAAAATTATTTTTACATATTAAATAAATTCTCTTGTCAAAGCAGAATATATATTGTATAATAAAAATATATGTGCTTTAAATATGAAGCAAAGCACAATACAATATAAAGAAGAAACAGGAGGATCTAAATGGAAAATAAAGCAAAACCTGCTGATAAGGTTAAGCCATCATTTCCGGATAAAGCGAAACAGTGGATATATAAAAACAGATTTTATATATATGCGTTTTTTGTTCCGGTTATCATAATGGCACTTGCCTACGGACTGTTTGATGTCTATCCGCTCGGCAATATTATGGGCACAACGCTTGAGGGACGTACAAATCCTCATGATGGTTCTGTTCTTGTACTCGATCTCAACGGTCAGTATGTTTACTATTTTGAAGCGTTAAGAGATGCAATATGGGGTGACAAAAGTATACTTTACAACTGGTCACGAAATCTTTCCGGTGAATATATGGGAATCATCGGTTATTATCTTGCCAGCCCGTTTACACTTATAGTAATGCTTCTGCCGCGTACTATGCTGCTTGAAAGTCTGCTTATTATGCAGCTTGCAAAGATTGGCTCTATAGGCGTTACATTCAGCTACTATTTACAAAAGTCCAAAAATCTCAAACCGATAAATGCAACAATTTTTTCAACACTCTTTGCATTATGTGCGTATGCGGTAATACAGCTTATGGACCCTATGTGGATAGACGGCCTGATACTGCTGCCTCTTATAATGCTTGGAATTGAATATCTTGTAGATAAAAAATTCAGAGCAAATTATATAATACCGCTTGCAGTTATGTTCTTTGCAAACTTCTATATAGGCTTTATGCTTGCAATATTCAGTGTAATCTACTTTTTATTTTACTGCTTCCTCGGAAGTGATAAGGAGAACGGTACTGTAAAAGAAAAAGTATTTACATTTCTGAGATTCGGATACTGTTCATTGATTGCTGCAATGTGTGCCGCTGCCATGATTCTTCCGGTATACTATTCACTGAGCCTTGGAAAATTTGAATTTACTGAGCCGGATTATTCAGTAAGTCTTCAGTTTTCTTCAATAGATATAATCTCAAAGCTTTTACCTTCGAGCTATGATACAGTAAGAAATGAAGGACTTCCTGAAATATACTGCGGTACTCTTGCAATATTAATGCTTCCGCTTTTCTATTTCAATACAAAAATAAAATCAAAGCATAAGATAGGCTATTCACTCCTACTCGCTGTAATGTTCTTCAGTATGTATGTAAAGCCTCTTGACATGCTCTGGCATGGCGGACAGGTTCCTAACTGGCTTCCATACAGATACTCATTTATAATGTCATGCATTATACTCGTAATGGGTGCAATGGCGTTTGAAAAGCTTGACGGAATCAAACCGAATGTCATAGGCGGAACGTTTTTTGGAATACTGGCGTATCTGCTGCTTGCTGAAAAACTCTTTAAGTATGACAATATCGAGGTCCTTAACGGTCTGTGGTTTACAGGCGGATGTGTTCTCTGCTTTGCGATACTTATTTCTGCATACAGGGACAATATGACTTCAAGAGCAATACCGATAACCATACTGGTTCTTGTATCGGGAGAGCTCCTTATAAGTTCCTTTGAGACACTTAAGGATATCCATACAGACGTTACCTACAGTATGCGCTCAGGATATTATAATTATATCGAAGCCGGAAGAGCTGCTGTTGACAAAATGGAAGATATGGATGACGGACTGTACAGATCAGAAAAAATTACAAACAAAAATGTCCTCAGAAGAACGGTAAACGATAACCTGGCGTTTGGTCTGAAGGGTGTTACACATTCAAGCTCGGTAATGAATGCAAAAATTATAAAAACACTTGGCAGACTCGGATTTTCTGAGCGTGGCCATTATACAAGATATGACGGAACCACTCCTCTGACAGATTCAATCCTTGGTATCAAATATGTTCTTGATTCTGAAAACTCAGGAGTATCATCACTGTATGAATATCAGATGTCAACGGTGACAGAGCATGATGATAATTTATCAAGTCAGATCGATATCTATAAAAACCCGGATGCACTTGCTATAGGATATATGGTAGACACTGATATTCTGGATGTGTATATGGATAACGAAACAAATCCTTTTGAAAACCAGAATGCGCTTTTAAGTGCTATGGTGGGCGAAAATAAGCAGTATTTCAAACGTCTTGATTTTTCACAGGACCCTATATATACAAATGTCACTATTGAAGGCGCAGGAAATCAGACAAAGTATGTAGCTGATTCAAGTGCAAATGACTGGACTATAGATTACTTTGTTCATGCACAGACTGATGATACCGTATATGTTTACTTCCCGACCGTTTACGAAAAGAAAGTAAATCTCTGGAACGGAACATGGGACGAGGAGAGTCAGAGCTTTGACTATGATGAATTTCTTGATTTCTATTATGAGGATGAAAACTACTGCATAAAGAGATTAGGAAACTATGAGGCAGATACAAACTTCAGCATACGTATGACGATTGCAAATGAATATACGTATATGATAGATCAGCTTTTCTATTATTTTGATGAGGATCTTTACAAGCAGGACATGGCAAAGCTTAAAGAAAATCAGTGGAATATTGAAAAGTGGTCAGATACCCATATAGAGGGCGAAGTTACTGCTCTGGACGATCAGGTATTCTTTACATCTATTCCTGACGAAAAGGGATGGACAGTAAAGGTTGACGGAAAGAAAGCGGAAATAGTTGATGTGGCAAACGGATTTATAGGCGTAATGCTTGAACCAGGTAAACACACAATAGAAATGTCATTCTTCCCGGCAGGTATGGGACTCGGCATACTGCTTGCAGTTATCGGAATAGGCTGTGTGGTTGTGTTTATTATGATAGATACAAACAGAGGCTTTAAGTTCGTAAAAAAAGTAACCGCAACGGCAAAATCAGTTAAAAAATAATTATAAACAAAGAAGGGATCGTTCCGTCAAAACGGAATGACCCCTTTGTTTAACTTAAAAAAGGAATTTAAAAATGGAAAGACTGGACAAATTCATTTCAGATGTGTCTGACAGATCCAGAAAAGACGTAAAGCTTCTTTTAAAATCAGGTGCAGTAAAGGTAAATGACTCCGTAGCTTCGGATGCAGCGTGTAAAATAGATCCGGAGAAGGATATGGTAACGGTAAACGGAAAGCCCCTCAGGTATCGCAAAAATACGTATATAATGATGAACAAGCCCGAGGGTGTTGTGTGTTCAACAAGGGACGGCAGGTCGGAAACCGTAATGTCACTTGTTCCGGAAGATTTAAGAGTAAAGGGACTGTTTCCGGCAGGAAGACTTGACAAGGACTCAAAGGGCTTTGTATTTCTTACAGATGACGGAGAATTTGCCCATAAAATGCTGTCACCTAAAAAACATGTTGCCAAGTACTATCTGGTAAAGTTAAAGGAAGACTACAGAGCAGAATATGAAAAGGCATTTTAAGACGGCTTGAAAATTGACGGAGGGGAGCAGTGCCTTCCGGCACGTGTAAAAGGGATAGAAGAAAATAAAAGATTTGCCTTTGTAGAACTTCATGAAGGCAAATTTCACCAGGTAAAACGTATGTTTGAGGCTGTTGAAAATTCTGTTGAAAGTCTGTACAGAACACAGATCGGAAATTTGCAAATCGACGTAAAACTCAAGCCCGGAGACTGTTTGGAAATGTTGCACAACGATGTTGAAAACCTATTGGTTCAAACAGACTTTTTAACTGCTCTGAATTCAACCCGAAAAAGATTTTGGGCATATTTAATAAACAATAATTTATAAGTTTGGGTAAATAGAGTCTTGCAATTAAGGGGTGAAATTTGTTATTATTATATTGTAGTCAATTTGTATTGGCAAAATAACTCTTTAGGAGGCCTGTAAAGCATGGCAAGTTTATCGTTACGCGGAATCTATAAGAAATATCCAGGCGGTGTAGTGGCCGTTTCTGATGTAAATGTAGAGATTAGAGATAAGGAATTTATTATTTTGGTTGGACCTTCAGGTTGTGGTAAATCAACAACACTGAGAATGATCGCAGGACTGGAGGAAATCTCAGACGGTGAATTATATATCGGGGATCGCCTGGTTAATGATATAGCACCTAAGGACAGAGATATAGCAATGGTTTTCCAGAACTATGCACTTTATCCTCATATGACAGTTTTTGAAAATATGGCGTTCGGACTTAAGCTCAGAAAAGTACCAAAGGACGAAATCGCTCGTAAGGTTGAAGAAGCAGCAAGAATCCTTGATCTTACACATCTTCTCGAAAGAAAGCCTAAGGCTATGTCAGGTGGTCAGAGACAGAGAGTTGCTCTCGGTCGTGCCATTGTACGTCAGCCACAGGTATTTTTACTTGATGAGCCTCTTTCAAACCTTGACGCAAAGCTCCGTGCTCAGATGAGAACAGAGATTGCAAAGCTTCATAAGAGACTCGGAACAACATTTATCTACGTTACACATGACCAGACAGAAGCTATGACAATGGGTGACAGAATAGTAGTTATGAAGGACGGATTTGTACAGCAGATCGATACTCCGCAGAATCTCTATTTAAACCCTATAAACAAGTTTGTTGCCGGCTTCCTTGGTTCACCACAGATGAACATGATTGATGCTGTTCTCAGAAACGACGGCGGAAGATATTATGTTGAATTCGGTTCAAATGATACAAAAATAGCAAGAGGCATAAAATATCAGATAGTTATTCCTGATGAGAAGTGCAATCCTCAGCTTGCTGAATATGTAAACAAGGAAGTAATCCTTGGTGTACGTCCTGAAAGCATTCATGATGAACCACATTATATCGCAAATGCAACAACAGGAGTTGTTGACTGTGCAGTAGAAATTACAGAAATGATGGGTGCTGAAACTTACCTGTACCTTAACTGTGAAGGAATTCCTCTTACTTCAAGAGTTGCTCCTACATCAACAGCAAGAGCACAGGATACAATCAAGGTTGCTATTGATCCTTACAAGATTCACCTCTTTGATAAGGAAACAGACATTACTATAATGAACTAATTAAAGTACTTTAAAATTCCTCTGTAGCTTCTGGCCTCAGAGGAATTTCTATATTTCACAAAAATAAAATCACTTTCATTAAAAAACGAAAGTGATTTTATTTTTATAGAAATTTATTATGAATCCGATTAATCGCTCAGCTTATGAATCCAGTTAAACTTGTCCTCAAGTTTACCGTACTGAATGCCTGTCATTGTGTCATAAAGCTTCTGTGATACAGGTCCTATCTGGTTGTCGTTGATGTTCATTACCTTGTCTCCCCATTTAAGAGTACCTACAGGGGAAATAACGGCAGCTGTACCTGTTCCGAATACCTCGTTAAGCTTGCCTGCATCGTATGCATCGGCAACCTCCTGAATGGATATGCGTTTTTCTGAAACCTTCATGCCCCAGCTCTTTGCAAGCTCGATAACTGACTTACGGGTGATACCTGAGAGGATAGAGCCCTGAAGCTCAGGTGTAACAACTTCACCATCAATAATAAAGAAGATATTCATAGCGCCTACTTCTTCGATATATTTTTTCTCAACACCGTCAAGCCAGAGAACCTGTGAGTAGTTCTGCTTATGAGCCTCATCCTGCCCGATAAGAGAAGCTGCATAGTTACCGCCTGTCTTTGTAAAGCCCATACCGCCTTTTACGGCACGTACATAGTTCTGCTCAACATAGATGTTCACAGGGTTAAGACCTGTTGAATAATATGCACCTGACGGCGACAGGATAATGATGAACATATAGCTGTCAGCAGGACGTACTCCGAGGAAAGGATCACATGCAATAATAAACGGTCTTATGTAAAGTGATGCACCGTCTGAATGAGGAACCCAGTCCTTATCAATAGATACGAGTTTGTCCAGCGCTTCAACACAGAAATCAACATCAACCTGAGGAATAACAAGACGTTCATTTGAAACATTAAGTCTTTTGAAGTTTTCTTCCGGTCTGAATAACTGAATCTTATTGTCAGCTGTTCTGTAGGCCTTAAGACCTTCAAATACTTCCTGTGCATAGTGAAGACACATAGCTGCAGGGCTTAATTCAAGTGGAGCATAAGGTACTATACGTGCATCATGCCAGCCCTTTCCAGTGTCGTAGTTCATAATAAACATATGATCTGTAAAAATATGCCCGAATCCAAGATTGCCCTCGTCTGCCGGCTTTGTTTTCGGAGAAGATGTTAATTCAACGCGGATATCCATAGTTTTAATCAGCCTTTCAATTATAAAATATTTTTAAACCAGAATGAAAAACACTCTGATGATGTCAGATAATTTATACCTTTATATAGGTTCTTCTGTATTTTTTACGACAATGATCAATTGCTACTTTGACGGCGACGACGGCAGAAAGGGCAGCAATAATTATAGTTAACACCTTGAAAAACTTTTTCATCGTCAATCATCCTTTCAAACAAATGTATTTATAAGCGAATATAAAATTTCTTATAAATACAGTATATCATATTTATGAGAAATTTACTATAGCTCAGACAAAATTTTAAAAAAAAATGGCCACTTAAAAAAATAAAAGGAATGACTGCAGGGAAACTAATACAAAGTCGTACATCCTGCAGCCATTGTGAATGATAATACAATAATATCCGATTAATATTCCAGCCCTTTATATTTAGCTATAAATTCTTTTAATGTCTGAAGATGACTATCTTTTTCTGAGATGATAATATTGTTAGTATTATCAAGCTCCCAGTCAACATTGATATCCGGATCATTCCATACAATCCCATCATCAAATTCTTTATAAAATGTTTCTGAACATTTGTATGAGACCAGTGAGTCTTCCAAAGCCATAAAACCATGTGCGAATCCACCCGGGATAAGCAGCCCTTTCATGTTTTCCTCAGAAAGTATAATTGAGATCCATTTGCCGAAATCCGGAGAACCCTTGCGAAGATCACATACAACGTCTGAAATGCTTCCTTTTAAACAACGGACTAATTTAGGCATCTGATGACATCTCTGAAAATGAAGTCCTCTTATAACATTTTTATTGGAAAAACTGTAGAATGTTTCTTTAAGCTCATAATCAAGATCATTTTGGCGAAAAATTTCATCTGAATAGTCTTTTAGAAAGAAACCCCTGATATCATATGCGCAGAACGGTTGAATTTCATATACACCCTTTAAAGATGTTTCTTTAAAATTCCATTGATGATTTGTATTCATAAATTTTCCTCTCATAATATATATAACCACAGTGTTAAAATAATGGCTTATGCGTACAGATACATATTTGCATTCAGCAGCAGATCGTACCGCTACTGAATGCAAATAAACCAGGTATAAATCAATTTATAGTATCGTTGTTATAGTTTACAGATTTAATTATTATCTGGGCCATGTAATCGATCATATCGTCTGCCATTCCTGGATATACACCTATCCAGAAGGTATCATTCATTATTTTATCAGTATTTTCAAGAGATCCTACAACACGATATCCGGAATTATTTGTTCTCATCTGATCAAAGCATGGATGCTTTATTATATTTCCCGCAAAAAGCATTCTTGTCTGTACTCCGTTTTTTTCTATATAGCTGATAACTTCTTTTCTGGATATGTTTTCTCTGCAGGTAAGTAAAAATCCAAACCAGCTAGGAGCAGAATCCGGACATGCCTCTGGTAAAATAAATGAGTCCTGTACACATTCCAGAAGTTTTCTTAGCCTGTCAAAATTATGGCGTCTTTTAGCTATGAAAGATTCAATTTTATTTATCTGTGCACATCCTATGGCAGCCTGCATATCAGTTGCCTTTAAATTATATCCGAAGTGGGAGTATACATATTTATGGTCATATCCCGGGGGAAGTTCCCCGTACTGTTCACTGAATCTATTGCCACACATATTGTCATGACCTGATGCACATGAGCAGTCACGTCCCCAGTCTCTGAATGAACGGATGATTTTATTGAGAAGTTTATTGTTGGTATAGACTGCTCCACCTTCTCCCATTGTAATATGATGCGGAGGATAAAAGCTTGATGTTCCTATATCACCTATAGTACCTGTATAATACTCATGATTGTCCAGTACATATTTTGATCCCAGAGCATCACAGTTATCTTCTATAAGCCATAGATTATGCTTATCACAGAATTTCTTTGCTGCGGATAAATCAAAAGGATTTCCAAGTGTATGAGCAATCATGACTGCTTTTGTTTTTTCTGAAACAGCCTTTTCCAGCATGGAGACATCAATATTATATTGAGGAATGGTAATATCCACAAAAACAGGTACGGCACCAAACTGAATTATAGGATTTATAGTTGTAGGAAAACCGGCAGCTACTGTGATTACTTCATCACCTCGTTTAATTGCACGTTCATTTAAAAGAGGAGATGTAAGCGCCATAAAGGCGCAAAGGTTAGCTGAAGACCCGGAGTTTACAACAGAACAATATTTTACGTTCAGAAATTCAGCAAATTTTTTTTCAAATTCGTCAGTATAACGTCCTGATGTAAGCCAGAAATCAAGTGAACTGTCAACCAGATTGACCATTTCCTCCTGATCGTATACTCTTGAAGCATAATGAATTTTATCACCGGTTTTGTAAGGTTTTTTCTGATGAAATTTATCATAATATTCACTTACACATTTCAGTATATATTCCCTTGCCTCAGGTTCACTTAAATTATTAATCATAGTCAAATCTCCTTCATTATATTTTCAGCCAGCATTTTTATGCCTTCTTTAAAGCTGATCCGAGGCTTGAATCCCAGTTCAGAAAGTTTATTTGTATCAATGATATCGTGATAGTCAAAATATGCACCGTTGAATTCAACTGCACCAAAATTAATAGTTACAGTTGAATTAAGTGCATCTTTGATATCAAGTATAAATTTTTTCAGAGGATATTGTTCCCGGTTTCCTATGTAAAAGGATGAGAGATTTTCTCCGTACAATGATGCTGTTTTTATAGCCTGTGCAGCATCAGATGCATAAATAAAATCATAGATCTGTTCACAACTTGTAAGGTTAAGTTCTGTGGTTCCGGAAATTATTTTATGGATAGTGGAGTTTAAAAATCTCATTGATCTCTCACCAATACCGTATATATTTGAAATTACAACATTGATATATTCAATATTTTGTTCAACTGCAGTAATTTTTGCCATCATTGAGGCAGTAAGCTTTGCTGTGCTGTAAATATAGGTCGGAGACGGCGTTGAATTATTATTAAGAACATATTCTTTTGCTTCATAGGTCATTATACTTCCTGCAAATACAAAGCGATTACAGTGAAGTTCTTTGGCTGCTTTAACGGCCTTGCAGGTAGCTTCAACATTTTTAAGCTGAATAGCTGTATTGCTTCTGTCGGTACCTGCAGATGCTTCCCATGCGAAGTGAAGAAACAGATCATAGTTTTTATGACTGAGAATCTGTGGGAGGTCTTCTATGCTGTTAAGGTCACAGAAGACAATCTGTATATTATTAATACCCTTGAGTAAGGAAATATCAGAATTTTTATTGCGGACAACAGCTGTAATTTCATATCCGGAATCTGAAAAGC
This sequence comes from Bacillota bacterium, assembly GCA_023458875.1. Taxonomy (GTDB): domain Bacteria; phylum Bacillota; class Clostridia; order Oscillospirales; family Ruminococcaceae; genus HUN007. The sequence continues at coordinate 39,216 of JAEWXO010000003.1, forward strand.
TCTTGGCTATATAGCTTCCGACAAAGCCATTGGCACCTGTGAGGATCAGTTTTTTCATATGGTATCCTTTAATTTATAAATATATGAGAATAATTATTTTGTGATAATCAGAGTTCCGAAATTATCACATATCGGTACTTTGCACATTTTTCTTCCTAACTCTTTTTCATATCTGCTGACAGCATTGTGAACACATTTATCAAGATTAATGTTTTCATATATAAATTTATTGCAGTTATTATAGTCGTGAATAAATATATAGCCACCTGATGAAAGTCTTGGATAAAAATATCTTAATCCTTCTAAAGTTGATTCTTCCAGATCAACGTCCAGAGATACAAATGCAAATTGTTCTTCCAATCCGTTCAGGGATTCAGGGAAAAATCCTTTCTTTATAATAACATTCTCTTTGTGTACCATTTTATCCATAACGATATCAAGGTTTGTAAGCTTATAACTATTAATAAAAGAATCACTGCAATTATTTTTATTTATTTCTTCTGAAGCCTCATCTGCCTGAAAACCGTCAAATGAATCAAACAAATATAATTTTCTGTTATCAAAAGCATAATTAAGATATTGAGCAAAATCTCCGCGGAAAACGCCCAGTTCAGCTATCTGTCCAGGAACATCTTTGATTTCGTTAATTATCATCTCAAAAATCTTAATCCTGACGTAATCATTATTATAATAGTCAACACTTGTATTCATTTGGTTTAAACTCAGATATTCATTGTCATCATCTCCGCATGAATTTGAAACAACATGACTGTTATCTTTCAAATAATTAAACTGTTGTTTAAGCATATCAGCAGAATTCTTGCCAACAATATTTTCTATAAAATCGTAATTGTGGTTAATATCATCAAATATATAGTTATTAAATAAAAAAATGACTTTGTTGATATCTATGTTAAGCTTTATACATTGCTCGTATATTTTTGCAGTATAGTGATTAGCTACGATGATGCAGTCATAATCATTTGTTTGTAAATAATCCGGAGAATATACTTTTTTACCATTAAACTCTTTTTTGTTTTTATCGTTATCAATATATGCAGATATGCATATATCCTTCAGGTATTTTTCTATAGCCTGATTAACAGCCAATCCTGTTCCCCATACAAATATTTTCATAATAAGCTCCTTTTATAATGTAAAAATAATACTATGTTCTGAAAGATTTACACAATAAAATTCTAATATATATAAATCTTTAAAATTAATGCTTCGTTATTTTAAACCAGTATTTATCTGTCATAAGCCTTTCTAAAATTTCTTCTTCAGAACGATACTTATAGTTTGCATATTTAATAATCTGGTTAGCAAAATCATTTATTATTTTATTATAAGCGTATAATTGGCAATTGATGAGTTCAATATTGATATTCATTTTATTTATTAAACCATAGAAAACATCGACATTGTAATGCTTGGCAGTATCATTGTATTTTAAATCATATCCCATTGTTTCAAGGAGTGTAAGGATATCAAAAGTATTTTTAAGAGAAAATAACAGTTGTCCGCCTGGTTTTAAAAGTGAATATAAATTATTTATAAATTTTTCGGGTTCATTATATTCGTTTATATTTTTTCCTGTAATAATAAAATCAAAATAACCTGATTTAAAGCAACTACATATTAATTCAATTTTGTCGCATATAACATCTCCGGTGCAGATAGTTTTCAGATCAGTATAGTACTTACCTTCACCAGTAAATGCGGAATTCTCGGTTTTCATAATACCATATTTACGAATGGAATTCTGAATATCAAGTATAGGAGTTCCACACCTGACGTCAACACCTAATATACTTATATTATCAGTGGTTACAGGCATTGTGATATAATCGTCTATATATTCAAATACATGATTGCTTACATCAGACCATGAATCAATTCCAAAGTATTTGGTTTTGAAATTTTCTCTTCCTAATTTAAGTGACTCTTCTGCTTTTTTAGGATCTTTTCCTTCACAATAGAATATATTGTGATTATGGTGTACCCATGTATCTCCGGCAAGTATAGTTTTGTAACCCGCACGCCGGATCTGAAAAGAAATATCATCATCTGCAAAATCATGAAAAAAGCCACAGTCAAAACAAGGCCAACCTATAGCCAATAAACACTCTTTTGTATATAATGTACCTAAAGTAATAATTCTCATGCGTTCCTGCCATTTTGTAGGATCTGATACATTGAAATCTTTAGCTTGTCTTTGCATATCCTCCATATCTAGAAATTTCATATTGTACATCTGAAAATTAGATACATTTGAGGACATTGGGTTTACCAGGCCAATTCTTTTGTCTGATTTCGCAACAGTGAGAAGATTGTTCAGCCAGTTCTCAGTAACAACTATATCATTTGCTAATGTTACATAGTATTTTGAAATCCATTTCAAATCAAAAAGAAATGTAGTAATTGCCATGCCAAGATTTTTATTGATTCTTATAATCTGCAGTTTATCATATTCTATTGATTTAAAATATTCAAATGTTCCGTCACTTGATCCGTTATCTATTAATATCAGATTATAATCAATATTTTTCGTATATTTAAAAACACTGTCTATACAATCCTTTGTCTTGTTAAGATTGTTATATGCCAATACAAATATTGTAACTTCTGAAGAGCATTCCTTTATTGACTGTAGCATATTTGAAATGCATTCTCTTCCTTCATAAAGGTTGGTATTGATCTCCGGATTTTCTATTTTGCTTGTGTCAAATTCATATATTTCTTTCATAATAAAATTACTCTTTCTAAATATTTGAATGTTTCAGAATATTTTAGCTTATATTAATTGCTTTGAAATATTTGTGTTTAAAAAGTCAGAAGCGTATTTGAAAAGCCCATTTTACGTATCTGCTTGGTTATAGAATCTTTATACGGACCTGACATTATAAAAATTGATGCATCAGAGTCTGATATTTCTGATGGTGCCTGGATTACATAATCCTTTTGGTTAATAGTGTACCGGATGTCTTGACGCATAGGATTACTATCTATTAACTGAATCACGTTACATTTTGAGAAATCATTAAGAAGTATTGCCGTTGAAGCTCCTATTCCCCACAAAATAAGTTTTGTCTGTGATTTTATAAGAGGTTCAAGTGATTTATACATTGTTTTTTTACATTCTGAAATGTATTCCTGAATAAAAAGATGATTGCGGCTATATTGTATACGGGAAGAATCAATATTATTCTGGGGTTTAAGTATAGCCCAGACAGAAGGGTAATTACTTACCTCTTTAAAGTATTCACCACAATCCTCAATTATAAATCCTGTACATGCAGCCAAGTTTTCAAGGTCTTCCATGCCGGTATGCAATACATGTTCATATGTTAAAAAAGAATATGGAGGATTTTTGTCTTTGTTTTTTGCATATCCTTTGATGTCGGGATTCTCAATATAGATGTATCCTTTATCATTCAGAACTTTTTTTACGTCTGAAAGCGTCTTATTCAGGTCGCATATATGTTCAAGTATATGATTCATAATTATTAAATCATATTTTCCTGATACGTGATCTGCTATATCAGTACTACTGCATTTTAAAGTTTTTAATCCTTTGGTTTTACAGAAATGAATACATTCTTCTTTTGGGTCAAGAGCGGTGACATTCATGTATTCATTTGATTTTATATATTCGCCTAACTCACTGAACCCACTGCCAAAATCAAGAATTTCCGAGTCTTTGTTAATGAGCGGGACGATTTTTTTCAGAATATCACTGAAGTAGTGATCTGAATTTTCTTTTCCGAACATCTCCTGATACTGAACCGGTCTGGAGATATCAGTATAGTATGTGATATAATCCTCTTGTGTGGACTCTGAATACAAGTATGATATTCCGCATTTATTACAGAAAACAATATCTGTGTGTGTCTCAGGAAAATCAGGACCTAATATTTTCATATTTGAACAAAGGTTCATTATAGAAGTATGGTCTTTGCTTTTACATACAGGACATTTTTCCATATATTAATGCCTCCAATATAATTTATACAGCAAATCCAGTTCTTTATCAAAATTAGCATCAATTCGCTGTCTGCGGCTGTCTTCCATCAGCCATGCTATTGTTTTTCTTATGCCGGTCCTGAAATCAATCTTCGGTTCCCACTGGGTAGCAAATCTTTTTATTTCAGAGTTATCAAAAACATAATTACTGATATGCTGTTTTGTGATTTCAATATCTTTTATAATATTAAGTTTTATAAGATCTTCATATGGGATATGGATAATCTCTTTATTTTTTATATTTAACTCATCCATAACAATTGTGGCCATTTCGTTTGATTTGATTGTTTTATCACTGGTAATATTAAATGAATGACCTATTGAATCATTATTTCCGACTAATGATGTAAAAGCACGTGCAAAATCACTTGAATGCATAGGTGAGCACAGATTTTCTCCATCACCATACATAAGCATCGGATAACCTGCCAGTACCTTTTTAACAGCTGTAAAACAGTTATGACCTAATGAGGCAGGCATAATTGTATCATATGTGTATCCCGGCCTTACGATTGTAACAGGAAAATAATTGTTCTGATAAGCCCCAATAAATAAATTTTCAGCCATTACTTTGCCCTGAGCATATCCGCTTATTTCAGAGGGAGCATATTTTTCTGACTTTTCATTAAATATCTTAATTTCAGGTGACCGCTTATATACAGCTTCACTACTGATAAAAATATATTGATCTGTTATTTTAAAAAATAGGTCTATAGCTTTCTGCGCATGGCTTTCATTATAACAGATAAAGTCACACACAACATCGAAATGAATATTTTTCAGTTTTGTTCTGGCGCTTTGGGTATCACGTATATCGCATATTATCTGATGTACCTGGGGCTGTACTGCCCGTCTGGTAGTACGGGTTGCAGACCTGTTAAGTTCCCATACGTCATGGCCTTCCTTTATTAATTTATCAACGCAGTGCCAGCTTATATTTCCGTTGCCTCCGATAAAAAGTACTTTCATTCAGATCCCCTCATTGGTTCTGCTCAATCTTATCAAGAAGTTCGAGTCTGTAGTCATCAATATTATCAACAGCAGCTGTTTCAATTTCAAGACATTCATCGCAGCCGATCATTTTTCTTCTGTTGCCCTTTAAATGTTCTAACTGGCATGCTCTCATGGCTTTCCATAGTTCCGGTACAGTCTGGTTATGAACATCTCCTATGAGCATTTTTCTGTTCCAGTCAACAATACACTGTGTGGCAGCACCATCTGAATTAATGGTAAGAATATAGAATATTCTCGGGCATACAGTACATTCCTGTATTTTGTTTCCGTATATACCAGTGTCATAGTACATCTCTTTATCAAATCCCGGCCAGCAAGGTGATACATGTTCAAATGAGATCTCATCACATATATCACCAAATATATCATAAAATCTTTTTTTCTTTTCAAGATTGATCTGTTCATCGGTTTCGGCAGTCAGGGTTTTAATAAATATATGGCAGTTTCCTTTGTGATCATAAAGATCTTTTATGTTTGCGACAAAATTCTCAAAATCTATTTCTTTTCCGCAGATTTCCTTATATGCCTTTCCGTCAAGCCCTTCTACTGATATGTGGATTCTTGTCAGACCCGCATTAACTATGTTTCTGTTTAGTTCAGGATTTAAAAGTGTTCCGTTTGTAGTTGTGTCAATGCCGATAAATTTATTCGTAGCGTGAGCGTATGCTACCATATCTGCAAAGTGAGGATTTATCAGCGGTTCACCTTCTTTGTAGAGACGAAGTACCTTGATTTTTTCCGGGAACGCCATACAGTCATCAATTATTTTTTTATACAGATCAAAATCCATTATGCCGATACTTTTACTTTTTTCTGTTGTCCACAACTCCTTGTGAGCAGTTCCGCATGGGCAGAATTTGCACTGAAGGTTGCAGATGCTTGCCGGATCTACATATAAAATATATGGTGTACTTAATGGTATTACAGTTTCAAGACGAGTGCGTTCATCATAATATCTATGGCCTTCTTTAGCTTTCATGGATAACCTCCTGTTGTTTTAAAATAAATTTTATTAATTTGTTAAAATGCTTATCATCCGGAAAATATCTGAGAAAATGAAATGGTGAACTTTTACTGCTTTCATAGTATATATCCGGGAGAACATCTGTAAGATTCCCTGAAAGAATATTTTTAATTACTGATATATCAGGTCTGCAAAAGTATAAGAAAAAGTCCCATGGGGAATCTCCTGTAATATTATCAAAGTTATATTGTTTCTTATCACTTTGTATACAGCTGTTTATACAGCTTATAAATCTGTTCACATTTTCATCAGCTGAGTATTTTTCTATAACATGCTGTCTTGCATTTTCTCCAAGCTGTTTTCTTAAATCTGTATTGTAATAAAGTTTACCAACATATTCTGATACTTGTTGTGGGTTTTCGGCAATGAGTCCTGTTTTATTATGAGTAATAATATTTCGTTCAGGAGGATTGTCCATAACCACAACAGGTAGGCCGGCAGCCATAGCTTCAAGAAGTGCATTTTCTGTAGTAGCAAAATTATTTTTTGTAAGCGGATAACAGAATATATCTATGTCAGTCAATGAATCTTCAATATTATCAATAAATCCATTGAATTTTACATATGAATTATCGAATCCGCTTTTTACATCATCCTGACAGTGACCGTATAAATCAAATTCAATATTTTTTATATTTTCATGTATCTGATAACATATCTGAGGGAAATCACTGCTTAACTTGCTAAAATTCAGCGTACCTGAATATCCTATTTTACATATACCGTTAATGGAATAATCTTTTTTATACAGAGATTTTTCAGGATGAAAGTCACCTGTTCCATATACAACAAATGATTTTCTTTCAATTATCTTTCTCTGCGTCTCACTCCATAGTGTATTTTCGTAAGTACATGGAGAAGTAAACATAGACAGATTAAACATATCAAGAAAATCATATGGAAGATATGGATAGTTAAGACCGTTAATATGTGACCATAATACAATTCTAGCATTAATACTGCTTATGGATTTAAAGACATTTACAAACAGGGGATGGCACCACCAGTTTAAAACAATTATATCAGCATCCATCGCTATTTTTGAAATCTGCAACGGATCTGATGTTATTATTGTATTGATGTTATTTTCATTACAGATGTCTACATACCGCGATGAAACCGGCGGTTCGAGAAGTAATAATGTGTTTTCAAACTGGCTGAGATTTTTTAATATTCCGCTTATTGCTTTGCCTGCTCCACCGCCCATGTGTGCGGCTATATGCAATATTTTCTTCATTACAACAACTCCATAACGAATTTGTATGAATTATTATTTGACTTATATAAATATATATCGACAAAATGAATAAAAATTTAATAGTACTGGCTATGAAAAAATATGTGAATAAACATAACTTAATTACTCAAACTTCGCAGCATGAATCCCACGGAACGGATGAATCCGTTCCCTACGAGGGTTACGCTCAATGTAGGGAACGCATTTATGCGTTCCGTTATGCTACGTGGTTTGTCGATTAAAAGCTATTTTATACTGTGAGAGCTCTTGAATTTTCAAGATGTGAAATTATTTTTGATGTGCGAAGTTTGAGATCTGTACTTATTTGAATATATTTACTTAAGTAATCATATACAGTAATCAGGATTTTAATTAAAATATCAAAAAGATTCCAGCATTATGTATTTATTGCATAATAATAAATAATAAATCCTCAGGTATTTTGTATAAATTAAAAAAATTAAAATACCTATTTAAATTTGTAAAAATATTTGTTATAATATAATATATCGGATAAATAATAATAATAAATTATTTTGTTTATCGTAAATATATAATAGAGAAGAATGGAGAAATACATGGACAAATATAAAAAACTGGCAAAAAATACGTTGATATTTTCTCTTGGTTCATTCAGTTCAAAAATTCTTGGAATACTGCTTGTCAGAGTTTATACAAGCTGCTTGAGCAAGGGAGAGTTTTCGACTATAACAAACATACAATATATTGTAAACCTTATTGGCCCTATAGCAACGTTAAGCATAGCAGAGGGAATACTCAAATATGGCCTTGATGAAAAAACACAGAAGTCCAGAGTATACACATCGGGAGTTATAGTCAGTATTTTAGGTATGCTGGCATTTACATGTCTGTTTCCGTTTATCGGGCTGGTAAAAGAGTTCAAGCCCTATATATCGTACATGATACTGTTCCTGTTTACATCGGAGTTCAGATGGGTAAATCAGCAGTTTGTAAAAGTAAAGAATTATTTGCGGCTTTATGCAGTTGACAGTATAATGTCGGTGGTGAGTCTTCTCATTTTTTCACTACTGTTTCTGATAGGCTTTGATATGGGTATAAAAGGATATATACTCGCTCTTATTATGTCGGATATGCTGTCAATAGCATTCCTTATATTCTTTGCAAACCTGCAGGACGATCTGAAAATAAGAGAAGCCGACATGGGCCTTATAAAAAATATGATTCAGTACACGCTCCCTCTCATACCGACATCAGTATTGTGGTGGGTGGTAAGCTCGTCTGATTCATTTATGGTTTCAAGACTGGTATCGCCTGAAGTAAACGGTCTTTATTCTGTTGCATATAAAATACCTAACCTTATATCACTTATTTCAATTATTTTCTTCAGGGCATGGCAGATGTCTGCAATTACCGAATACAATTCAAAGGAAAGAAAAAAATTCTATACAAAGGTATTTGATTCTTACCTTTCAATCATGTTCGTTGCATCAGCAGGAATTATGTGGACCATAAAGCTCCTGACGAAAATTGTATCAGACAAGGAATACTGGGCTTCATATAAAATGGCTCCTTTTCTTATCATGGCGGTTCTGCTTCAGAGCTACTGCACATTTTTAAGCAGTATTTACAATGCAACGAGTCAGAATAAAAATTCTCTGAAGACAAGTATGCTTGCCGCAATAATAAATATAGTACTTAATATAATACTTATTCCGTTCTTTGGTGCACAGGGGGCAGCATTTGCAACCATGATGGCTTACTTTGTATGCTTTATCGTAAGACTTGTCGATACACAGCGTATAGCAAGGTATTCGCTCAGCTGGCGTAAAATAGGCACTAACCTCGTCGTTATGCTTATAATGGCAATAATAATCCTTGCTGATCTGCCGCTTATGAATTTATGGCTTTTCATAGGCTTCGCATTTATTACACTTATAAATATCGGGCCTATTCAGAGTACAGCGAACAGATTTTTGAAAAAACAAAATTTAGGGCACAGCAATATTTAAATCCGGATAATAATTTTTATAAAAAAACGGCTATACAAAAGTTAATATCAACTTTTGTATAGCTTTTTTAATGTTACTTTTATGCTTCGATTTTTATAAATGCAAAGCTGAAAGGCTCAAGTCTTATATTTACTTCATCATCTTTTTCGGATTTTTGCTCCTGTTTTCCGACGATTATATTGTACTTTGAATAATTCGGGGTAAGTGTACGGCTTATGTATTCTACCTTGTCCGAACGGTTTATCAACACAACAACGGCTTTGTTCTGACTTTGTTTAATACGTGCAAAGCCTGTGATATTTTCATCGGAAAATAAAATTTTTGTAATTCCGTCTCTGAATACACTGCTGTTTTTTCTGAGTGCACTGAGCTGCTTTGTAAATTCGATAAGCTCTGTATCTTCGTTTCCCCATGGGTAGCATCTGCGGTTAAAAGGATCCTTGTGTCCCTGCATTCCTGCCTCGTCACCGTAATAAATACACGGTACACCCGGCAGAAAGTACATAAGCACCATTGCAAGCTTAAAGAGCTTTTTGCCATGCTCATATTGCTCAGGAGTCATAATATGTGATGCCATCCAGTCCTTGTTCTTGTCTTCGTTTGATTCATCACCGAGTACCGTTATGGCACGCTCCACATCATGTGTTGAGATAAAATTCATAAGAACGTCAAGTACAGGCTTAGGGTAGTTTTCTATAATAGTCATTATTTTTGATTTGAAAGTCAGATCACCTGTTTTTATATACGAGAGAATTGCGTCACGGAAAGGGTAGTTCATTACCGAGTCAAGCTGTGCACCGAGAAGATATCTTCTGTTTATTCCGTAGCTTTCCTTGTTCGAAGCGTCTTCCCATACTTCACCTATGATTATTTTTTCACTGCTTACGCTTTTTACGGAGTTATTAACATTGTAAATAAAATCATCAGGAAGCTCGTCTGCTACGTCAAGTCTGAAGCCGGCAGCTCCGAGTGACATCCAGTAATGGAGTATTCCGTCATCATCGCATATGTATCTTGTATACTTGTAATTGTTTTCGTTTATATTAGGAAGTGAATCGATACCCCACCATGCTTCGTATATGTCAGGATATGATGTGAACGTATACCAGTCATAGTATTCGCTTTCCTTTGAGTTATAGGCACCAACGCTGTCATAATAATTATATTTGTTAAAATATATGCTGTTTGCCCCGGTATGTGAGAATACGCCGTCGAGTATTATACTGATACCGAGTTTTTTTGCCTGACTGCATAATGACTTGAATTCCTCGTTAGTGCCAAGCATAGGGTCGATTTTTTCATAATTTGATGTGCTGTATCTGTGATTTTCATGTGATTCAAAAACAGGATTCAGATAAATGCATGTGACTCCGAGGCTGCTGAGATACGGCAGTTTAGAGATTATTCCCTCAAGATCTCCGCCGAAGTAGTCGTAATTCCATAAATTTGTTTCAGGATGAGGCGTATAAACAGGCGTTCCGCCCCAGTCATCTCTTATAAGTCTGTCTTCCGGTATGTTTTCATGAACCTTGCCACTTTTGCAGAAACGGTCAGGGAAAATCTGATACATTATTCCGCCTTTGAGGAATGAAGGGGTTTTGAATTCCTTGCTGAACACAGTTAGCTGGAACATTTCACCGTCACCTATATTTCCTGTATGGGCATCTATTTTTTTAATGTATGTCATGTCGCCGTCAACAGTAACAAAAAAGCAGTAGTAATAAACACCGGTATAAATTGTGCTGAAGGATGCAGTATAGCAGGTGCATCCGTCCTCTGAACCTGTCTGGTTCATTTTGATAAAACGTTTTTTAAAACCGAGCCTATATATTGTCATAACCGGCGCACTGTCAATATTAAGGGATTCAGGAATTTTTATTGTAAAATCGCAGAATTCTTCTGACTTTATTGCACCGAATACAGATTTGTATGATAAATCCCAGCTGTCATAAATTTTTTTCATTGAAAATACCCCATTTCTTTTTTGAATTTGAAGTAAATAGATGATTAATATATTAGTATATAAAATGACGGCAGATATAAATTCCCGCCGTCATTTGCAACTGTGACTGAAATATAACGGCGCCGTATAAATATTAATTATTATAGCATCCCCCATATATCTCTTGCATAATCCTTTACAGCTCTGTCTGCAGAGAATATACCGGCACTGGCGATATTGTTGAGCGACATTTTAAGCCATCTGTATTTGTCATTGTATAATTCAGTTGAAAGCTTCTGTGCTGCGCGGTATGAGTCAAAATCAGCGAGAACCATATACGGATCCGAATTCTGAAGGGAATTAGCTATATCAGGGAATGTGAATCCGTTTATTCCGCTGTACATATGATTCATAGCCTGTTTTATGGTGTTGTTTGAATTATAGTATTCTCGCGGATTATAGCCGATATTTTTCTTTGCGGCAACTTCATCAGCCGTCATGCCGAATATAATGATGTTTTCATCGCCGACAGCATTTTTGATTTCGACATTTGCTCCGTCAAGTGTGCCGAGAGTTATAGCACCGTTAAGCATAAGCTTCATATTTCCTGTGCCTGATGCCTCTGTTCCGGCAAGTGAAATCTGTTCAGAAATGTCGCTGGCAGGCATAAGCAACTCAGAAAGTGTAACCTTGTAGTCTTCAAGGAAGAATACACTGAGTTTTTCGGATATCTTAGGGTTTTTTCTCAGCTCTTCGGATATGCACCAGATCATTTTTATTATCTGTTTTGCAAGATAATATCCCGGTGCTGCTTTTGCAGCAAAAATATAGGTTTTAGGTGTAAAGTCTGCGTCAGGATTTTTAAGCAGATAATCATAATCAGCTAAAATATTAAGGGCGTTTAAGTGCTGACGTTTATATTCATGGAGACGCTTTACCTGAACGTCAAATATACTGTCAGGGTTAATCTCAAAATCAAGATTGTATTTGTTCTTTGAATATTTAAGGAAGTTTTCTTTATTTATTCTTTTTATTTTTGCGAGTTCATCAAGAACGGATTTGTCATTTTCAAATACTCCGAATTTCTTCAGTTCGTCAGCATCCTTTAAAAATTTATCGCCAATTTTCTCTGAAAGAAGCTTTGTAAGGCCTGGATTTGACTGGTAAAGCCAGCGCCTGTATGCGATTCCGTTCGTTACGTTTTTAAACTTCAGAGGGAAGTACTGATATTCATCTGCAAATACATCATTTTTGATTATTTCTGAGTGAAGCTTTGATACACCGTTTACACTGTGTGAGGCAGCAACACATAATGAAGCCATATGGATATGGTTGTTTTTAATTATAGACATACGGTTTGTTTTTTCATATTCGTTATCATCGAGCTGCATAAGCTTCTTGCAGTATCTGTTGTTTATTTCTACTATGATAGAAAATATTCTTGGGATAATACTTTTAACAAGGTTAATATCCCACTTTTCAAGTGCTTCTGCCATAACTGTATGATTCGTATATGCAAATGTATTTTTAACGATATGCCATGACTTATCCCATGAATATCCACAGTCATCAAGAAGAATTCTCATAAGTTCGGGAATTGCAAGTGTAGGATGAGTATCGTTTATATGAATAGCTACCTTGTCATGGAGATTTTCAAGTGTTCCGTATACGGACATGTGATTTGTAACGATATCGCCGATTGAAGCAGCACACAGAAAATACTGCTGTCTCAGTCTTAGTGATTTACCTTCGAGATGATTGTCGTTAGGGTAAAGAACCTTGGAAATGGCGTTTGCAATGCTATTCTGGCTTAACGCCTTTGCATAATCTCCCTGATTGAAGGTTGCCATATCAAAGCTTGGTGATTTTGCAGTCCAGAGTCTGAGTACAGAAACACCGTCGCCGTTATATCCTGAAACATACATATCATATGGTATGGCAAGAACAGTGCTGTAGTTCTGATGTGATATATGGTGATACTGACTGTCCCAGTACTCGTGAAGCTCTCCTTCAAAATGAACTTCAACTGCACGTTCAGGCTTAGGGTCAAGCCATACTTCTCCTCCCGGCATCCAGTTATCAGGAAGCTCCGTCTGCCAGCCCTCATCTATCTTCTGTTTGAATATACCGTATTCGTAGCATATGGAATATCCCATTGCCGGTATGCACTGAGTTGCCATGGCATCGAGATAGCATGCTGCAAGACGTCCGAGTCCGCCGTTTCCGAGACCTGCATCAGGCTCGTTTTCATATATCATTTCAAGGTTTATATCATATTCTTTGAGCACACTGCGTACATCTTCAACTATTTTAAGATTATACAGGCTTGTTTTAAGAGAGCGGCCCATTAAAAATTCCATGGAAAGATAGTATATCTGTTTTTTTCCCTGAGAATTTATTCTGTTGGTGAACCGTACTCTTTTTTCGCTAAGATGATGCATTATTATAGTTGAAAGTGCATTATACACCTGTGAATCAGATGCATCGTCGGGTGTTACATTATAGTCTGATTGTAATACCTTTATTAATTCGTATTTTATGTGCTCTTTAGACATTTTTTCCATTTGATTCTCCATTCTCCGACGAAAAAAATATATGTGACATATCGATAAGGAATGTGTCAGATTGGTTGATATGATTAATTGAGCATAACGTCGGCTACTCAAAATCAGTGATATATATAAATATTATACACGAATTGCTATATAAATTCAAGACTTTTAGGCTAACAAATTTAAACGATAAAATAAAAAGTTGTTAATTAATTTACTATTAGTTATTATGAACATTAAGATATCGTCTAAAATATGCATGTATACAAATAAAGAGTATTATTTAAGAAAGTTACTATTTACTATTGACAATAAAATATGGAGATGCTATACTGATATCAGAAGATAATTAAAGGACATAAAAAAGTCTTATATGATTTGATTTTAAATTTATTTATCTTCTGTCTGACCAAAACACAGCCAATATATTCACTCATCCGTTTAACTAATTTATTTCCGATATCTTTACTAATGATTATTAATTCAGATTTTCCACTCATGTAACCATACTAGTAAAAATTAAATATTGGGCAAACTTGCTGAAAGGCAAGGACGCAAAGCCAAGGGTCTAAACCATTATTTATGGTATGACAGCCAGCTGCACAATTTTTAAACGGCGCCCATTATTAGTCGTTTATGGTTGGAACGAAAGGCTGATATCGTACAGGTATCAGCCTTTTAAAATTTTTATAACAAAGGTAAACATGAGAGAAATAAAATTTGGGAGGTAATCATTATGAAAGCTGTTAAAACATTATTAAGTACGGTTCTATCAATTGCTTTTTCTATAAATGTAATATCTGTAGCTGCTCCGAAAGAGGCTGTTTCTGCAGAAATTTCATCACAAAGCATAGCGGAAGATATAAGAAATGGTTTTATTAATTTTCAGACCGGGATCAATATTAAACAGTATGGAATGTCAATGGACGATTTTCAGCAGCTTAATGATATAATCAACCAGGTTATACTTGATCCTGATTTGTTTTATCTTAATTTTTCATCAATAAAATGCGGCGGCGCTTATGATGAAAACGGAAATGTTATTTTATCACAGGTAAAGGTAGAGTACGGAAATACTTATGAAGAATGCAAACCTAAAATAGATGAGTTCAATCAGAAGGCTGATGAAATAATAAAGAACAATATAAAAGACAACATGACAGATCTTGAAAAAGCTCTGAAGCTTCATGATTATCTTGTTCTCAATTCAAAATATGATACAGCCAATTCAATACCTGATCTTAATGGCGGTTCATCAGCATATGATATAATGGTTGCAGGCAATGGCGTTTGTCAGGGATATGCACAGGCGTACAGATACCTTCTTGGCAAAGTCGGAGTAAATGCTATAATGGTTACAAGTGACGAAATGGTTCATGCATGGAATCTCGTCGAGATAGACGGTCAGTGGTATCACGTTGACGTAACATGGGACGACCCGGTTCCTGATTCTCAGGGTAAAGTGGAACATGAATATTTTATGTTAAGCGACAGCGAAATAGGCAAGGTTACAGAGACAAGAAAAAACAAACATTATAACTGGAACAGTCAGGGGTTAAAAGCTACAGATACAAGATTTGACCATGCATTCTGGGTTGATGTAACTTCTGAAATTTATATTTCCGAAGGCAAATGGTACTTTATAGACAAGAACGGCATGTACAGCACATATATTCCTTCTGAAAATTCAGTAAACACAAATGTAAGTATAGACGATGAAAAGTGGTATGTATGGGAAAGTGTAAACCAGTATTGGGGCGGCAAATATTCAAGCCTTATTATATCAGGCAATACAGTTTATTACAACACACCTACAATGATATATAAAATGAACCTTGACGGATCATTTAAACAGTCAGTTCAGTATGTAAATCCATATGAAACAAAAGGCTATGTATACGGCATGATCCTTGATGACAGCATTCTTTATGCAGTTATCAAGCAGGCTCCTTCCGACGAGGGAAAACTCTATAAATTAATGGATCTTCACCTTGACAATTATTTGTATATAGATACATTGTTAAAGTCAATAGCTGATTTAAAAGACGGCGATACATCAGTATTTGATATGTCAAACGAGTCAGAAACAATATTACCTGCAGAAGCACTTCAGATGATAATGGGCAGAAATATTAACCTTATATTTGACTTTGACGGATATAGCTGGGCTATAAACGGGCAGAACGTAAAAACATCACAGGATTTAAACCTTCAGATAGATGAAAATAAGGGAATGATTCCGTCAGAGCTTCTTTTAAAAACAGCAGACGATAATCAATATGTTGAGCTTAATCTTTCACATAACGGACAATTCGGACTTTCAGCTGATATAAGCTATTATATAGGCAAAGAATACGAAAAAGAATCTGCAACAGTATACTATTATAATGAAGCAGAGAAAAGATTAGAAAAAACAACAGACGTAAGAATAAATGACAACGGTTCAATCAACATTTCATTAGAGCACGCTTCTAATTATGCGGTTGTATTAAATGAAAATTCAGAAAATAATATAGGCGATACTAACGAAGACGGCAAAGTAGATATCACAGACCTCACCGTAATTTCACTTTATCTTCTTAGTGATATAAATCTTGCAGGCACAGGCAAAGCAAATTCAGACGTAAACCGCGATGGTTCTATCGACCTTGCAGACCTGGCAATGTTTAAACAGTACGTTATGAAGGACATAACATCATTTGCAAAGCGCTAAAGAAATTTTCAAACAAATAGTGTTTTTCTCATATTTCCTTGGGACACGTCCCCGGTTCGCAAGAACCGGGGCGTTTCCTTTTTTGCGCAATGTTTTCGTTTGATGCTTATCTGTATCAGACTTTGGAAGCAAAACAGCGATTTATCGGGCACATTATGACTTCAAAAACTCTGGCAAGACGTTGTAAGGACGTTGACCAACAGGGCGCTATCATATTCGGAAATCAAGGCACTCTGTACTGATGATGAGCGTATCAAGGAAAAGATGATGCTTGAAAATGGGGTTAAGGAACTCAATCTTCTTAAATCTGAACATACAAATACTGTATTTGATATGCAGCAGAAAGTATCAGCTTACCCTGAAAAGCATGAACAGCTTGAAACAGCACTTACAAATCCCCGTGCTGACAGAGAAATCCTTCGGCAGTTACCAATAGATGCTGAAACAAAGCTTCCTGAGTTTAAGATTACAATTGACGATACAGAGTATACTGACAGAAAAGAAGCTGCAAAGGCTCCGGGGCGACCGGAAAGCCTAGTGTGTTGTAGCATTAATATTTAATCAAATGCATTGTGCATTAAAAATAGAAATATTAATTACAATAAAAGATATAATTTATTTAAATTCCATTGATACATTACATTAGTCGACTTGTGCCGGGTCGAAATTCCTGCATAAGCATTATCCCCTATATAGGCTGAATATTCCCCCCCCGTATTAGCGACATAATAAAACAAATCCCATCAATATTGACATGATTTCGATATTAATATATAATATAATACATGTGTTCTGCATTTACAATAATCAAAACCGTAAATGCTATACCGGATATGAATAAAGTATTCAGAAATATTATTAATTCGAAAGGGCAAAAATTAAAATGAAAAAAGAAAATATTATCAAAATTGCAGCGCTGATACCGCTTGCAATCGGGCTTACAGCATGCGGAAACAAAAAGGTTGATGCAAACGACTACCTTGAGGTTGAATTTGATGGTTACGATACAGTCGGAACCGCTACATACTATATCGATTTTGAAGAAATGGTCGAGGATAATCTTGCGGCATTTGACCTGGATGAAGACAGTTCAGACAGAGCAATTGAAAGAGTAATAAAAAAGCTCAGCAAAATCATTGAAGGAGAGCTTGAAGAAACCGAGGGACTCTCAAATGGTGACAAAATAGAATTTGAATGGGATATAGACACTGATGAACTTGAAGATGAATTCCCTGTAAAAATGTCATTCTCAGATACAGAGTTTGAGGTGAAAAAACTCAAAAAGGCAGAAAAATTTGATCCGTTTGAATATTTTGATATAACCTTCGAAGGCACAGCGCCTAACGGTACTATCAGAATTAAACAAAATGATTCAAATAAACTTGGAGAGCTTACAATTGAAGCAGATAAAAAGGACAAACTGAGTAATGGCGATAAAGTAAAATTAAAGGTAGCAACTTATTACGGTGATGATTTAACCCAGTATTGCCTGAAATACGGAATGATTCCTGAAGTTACTGAAAAAGAAATTAAAGTAAAAGGACTGAAATCCTATGTACAGAAACTCAGCGAAATCACTAAAGATACATATGCTGATATCGATAAAAAAACAAAGGAAAAGTTAGATAAACATGTAGCAGATACATGGGGAGAAGATGAAAGCCTTGTCGGATTTACCCCTGCCGGAAATTATCTTCTTATTCCAAAGGTTCATTCGGATTATTTAATAACACATAACGCTCTTTGTTCAGTGTATAAGGTTGATGTAAAAAGCAGCGAGGGAGAATTATCATATTACTATTATTCATATGTAGAAAATCTGATGACAGACGATGACGGAAAAATAACTATAAATTATGATTATATTAAATACCCTAGCGGCGGCAGTATACTTGGTTCAGCTTATGGAGAGTGTTTCAATACAGAAAGCGGTGAGCATTATTACGTGGGCTATAAGGATATTGACTCACTCTATGAGGGCGTTATTTCATCCAAGACACAAAACTTTAACGTTGAATCAACAGTAAAACAGCCAAAAGTCACAACAGCCACTACAGTCGTTACAGCAGCTGCACCTGATACATCTGATAGTGAAACCGAAGCCACTGCACAACCCGAGAGCCCGAGCGATTCAGCAGAATCCACATCTCTGCCAAATCAGTAACACAACCATATTGGCTGAACAGTAACATACCCCGTTACCGTTCAGCCATATTTATAAGTTCCGGCAGATATGTAAGCGAAGGTCAAAGGCGCGACCGCAAAGCCCGGTCGACTCCGCAGAGTCGAAACGTCCTGCTGTATTTTAAGATGAAAAATAAAAACAGAAAAAATAAAAAAATCGAAATCCCTATTGACAAATTCAAAAAATAGAGTTATAATTGTAAAGGTTTCTAGCTTTACAGTCGATGCATGGGAGGCTATTGTAATGGGAAAAGATTTAAATTATGCAATGCTTCTTGATTGCTATGGAGATCTGCTTACCGATAAGCAGAAGGATATAATGCAGCTTTATTACTATGAGGATTTATCGCTTTCGGAAATAGCCGAAAACGAAAACATAACGCGTCAGGGCGTACACGACGCAATAAAGCGCGCAGAACAGTATCTTACAGAATTTGAAGAGAAACTAGGATTTATTGAGAAAACAGAAAAATACAAAACAGTAATAAATAAAATTAAAGACTGTACATTAAAAATGAATCAGTATAATACAAAATATTCATATTCAAAAAATGTCGCAGAATGTATAAATGAAATTACAGGTTATATAGAACAATGCGAAGAACTGTTCAGATAATATAAGGGAGGTGCTGTATGGCATTTGAAGGTTTGTCGGATAAGCTTAATAATGTATTTAAACGATTAAAATCCCGCGGAAAGCTTAGTGAGGCCGACGTTAAGGAAGCAATGAGAGAAGTACGTCTTGCACTTCTTGAAGCAGATGTAAGCTACAAGGTAGTAAAGGACTTTGTTGCCAAGGTATCTGAAAGAGCAATAGGCGAGGATGTATTAAGAAGTCTTACACCTGCTCAGATGGTAGTAAAAATAGTAAATGAAGAACTTTGCAGTCTTATGGGAAATTCCAATGCAAGGATAAATATGCCATCAAAGCCGCCGTGTATTATTATGATGTGCGGACTCCAGGGTTCAGGTAAAACAACACACGCAGCAAAGCTTGCAAGATTTTTTAAATCGCAGGGAAACCGTCCGATGCTGGTTGCCTGTGATATTTACAGACCGGCTGCTATAAATCAGCTCCAGATCGTAGGAGAAAAAGCCGGAGTAAAAGTATTTGAAATGGGACAGACCGATCCGGTTAAAATAGCAAGCGAGTCAATAAAATATGCAAAAGATTACGGCCATGACATAGTAATACTTGATACTGCCGGTCGTCTTCATATTGATACAGAGCTTATGGATGAGCTCAAAAACATTAAAAAACAGACAAGTCCAAGTGAAATAATGCTTGTTGTAGATGCTATGACAGGACAGGATGCAGTTAATGTTGCAAAGGCATTTGATGATGCACTCGGAATAGACAGCGTTCTTATGTCAAAGCTCGATTCAGATACAAGAGGCGGTGCTGCGCTGTCAGTACTTGCTGTAACAGGTAAGCCGATAAAGTTTGTCGGTATGGGTGAAAAGCTTGATGAATTTGAGCAGTTCCATCCGGAAAGAATGGCGTCAAGAATTCTTGGAATGGGCGATGTCCTGACTCTTATAGAAAAAGCAGAGAGTGCGGTTGATTTAAAAGAATCAGAAAAGCTTGCAAAGAAGTTCCAGGAAAATTCATTTGATATGGACGACCTTCATGACTATCTTCTTCAGATTCAAAAAATGGGCTCGATAAAAAATCTCGTTTCCATGCTTCCGGGTGTAGGAGACAAGGTTAAGGATATTGATATCGATGAACGTCAGTTCCAGCGCATAGAAGCAATTATAACATCTATGACAAAGGCTGAAAGGGCAAAGCCGTCAATTATAAACCCTTCACGAAAAAAACGTATAGCAGCAGGAAGCGGCATGAAGGTCGAGGATGTAAACAGGCTGTTAAAACAGTTTGACCAGATGCAGAAGCTTATGAAGCAATTCGGTAAATTCGGAAAGGGCGGCGCATCCGCCAAAAAACTAAAAAGACGTATTGCAGGAATGAATCTTGACAATATGCCGGGTGGAATGCCACCGATAAAATGATATTTTTGCATTGCTGCAGATAGTTGCTTATAAGGTTTATTATCAGCAGGCATTAATATAAAATAAACCTAAATTATACATGGAGGTGAATTATAAATGGCAGTAAAAATCAGATTAAAGAGAATAGGTGCTAAGAAGGCTCCTTTTTACCGTATAGTTGTTGCTGATTCAAGATATCCTAGAGATGGTAGATTCATCGAAGAGATCGGTACTTACGATCCGACAAAGTCACCTAGCGTTATTAAAGTTGATGCTGAAAAAGCTGACAAGTGGATAAAGAACGGCGCACAGCCTACTGAAACTGTAAAGAAGCTTCTTAAAATAGCTCAGCAATAATGTCATCTATATCGGATACAGACATTTTGTCTGTATCTTTGATGATATGAGAAGATGATCCTCCACATTATGTGGGGGTTTTTATAAAATATATTATCTATATCGGAGGGAAATATGAAAGAACTGCTTTTGGCCATAGTTGAAGGCCTTGTTGAAGATAAGGACGCAATACAGATAACAGAAGATTTACCGAACGATGAAGGCATAATAGTATTTCATCTGCATGTTGCACAGAGTGATATGGGACGTGTTATAGGTAAGCAGGGAAGAATCGCAAAGGCTATACGCACAGTTATGCGTGCCGGAGCAGCAAGAAATGATATAAAAGTACTGCTCGAAATAGAATAAACCATACAGGTAATATCAAAATATATAGCTGCTGTCAGACAACTTTTTAGGGCAAGCCTCTGTTTTGTCAATGTTTTCTGACAGTTTTTTTAAATTTAAAAACGGAGAAGTATTTAAAAATGTCGGAAAAATTCCTGGAAGTCGGAAAAGTAGTATCAGTGCATGCACTGAAGGGTGAGGTTAAAATTGCTCCATGGTGTGACAGTCCTGATTTTATATGTGAGTTTGACTATCTGTATATGGACAAGGAAGGTCTGAAAACAATTAATATAGAAAGCTCCAGAGTATTTAAAAATATGGTTATAGCTAAGTTTGAGGGCTATAATACCGTTGAGGATGCACAGCGTCTGAGAGACAGGATACTTTATATTTCAAGAGATGACGTTGAGCTTGAAGAGGGAACATATTTTATAAAGGATCTTATTGGCATCAGGGTGATTGACAAAGAAACACAAAAGGAATACGGTGTTATTTCTGATGTATTTCAGACCGGTGCAAACGATGTCTATACTATAAAAAGTAATCAGAAGGAGTACCTTATCCCTGCAATTCCGGATGTGGTTTTCAGTACGGATATTGACAATAAAATAATGCTTATTACTCCTATGGAGGGGCTTTTTGACGATGAGATTTGAAATCGCAACGCTTTTTCCTGAAATGTGTGAGACAGTCCTGTCAGAAAGTATAATAGGAAGAGCCCGAAAAAAAGGACTTATAGATATATCATGTCGCAACATACGTGAATATACTAATGATAAGCACAGACGTGTAGATGATATGCCGTATGGCGGCGGAATGGGTATGGTAATGCAGGCACAGCCTATTTATAACTGCTACATGTCAGTGTGTAATGAGCTTGGCGAAAAGCCGCATACCATATATATGTCACCTAAGGGTACGGTTCTGACACAATCGAAAGCAATCGAACTTACAAAGCACAGGAATATATTTATTATTTGTGGGCATTATGAGGGAGTAGATCAAAGAATACTTGATAAAATAGTAGATGAGGAGATTTCCATAGGTGATTATGTGCTTACCGGCGGAGAGCTTCCTGCTGTTGTTCTTGTTGACTGTGTTTCACGCATGTGTGACGGTGTGCTGTCAGACCAGCTGTGTTATATGGATGAAAGTCATTTTAACGGCCTTCTTGAATATCCTCAATATACCAGGCCCGAAGTTTGGGAAGGGGAAAAAGTACCGGAGGTACTCCTTTCCGGACATCATAAAAATATCAGTGAATACAGACTTAACAAAAGTCTTGAAGTCACCAGAGAAATACGGCCGGATATGTATGAAAAATACTTAAAAAGAAAAATTAAAGAATAGTAAAAAGTAATATTCAATATAAAATGTTGTTGAAAATTGTTACTGTTTAATAAAATTTCGTTAATATCGACAAAAACCAAACACATAAATATTTCACGCATGACCAATGCGTAGAAATTTAAGCTTAAAAGCATATATATAGTGATTTATGCGTTGACTAAGCCTATAATAACTTGTATAATAACAATAAGGTAAAGTTTAATTTCGTGCTGCTGAAAGATATTCCGTATAATTATATATTTGCCGTCAGTTTAATGGTGAATACTGTCATGTGCAATATTAATACCGAATATATATAATATTTGAACAAGGAGAGTTTTATATGTTTGTTAAAGACGTAATGGTAGAGAATCAGGTAGGGCTTCATGCCAGACCGGCAACATTTTTCATTCAGAAGGCTAATGAATTCAAAGCATCTATATGGATTGAAAAGGAAGAACGCAGAGTAAATGCAAAGAGTCTCTTAGGTATTCTTTCACTCGGCATTGTTGGTGGTACATCAATTAAGATTATCGCTGACGGTTCTGATGAGCAGGTCGCAGTAGAAGCACTTGTTGACTTGGTTACAAGTGGGTTTAGTGAAGATAGAACTTAATCCTTAGTAAAATATTAAAAACGCGGACTATATGCTGTATGAAAATTACATCTATAGTCCGTTTTTTTACCGAAGTCCAGAGTATATTCATAAGTCAGGGATGTCCGTCCGAAGGTACATGGCGACCGAAAAGCCCAGTCGACTCGTACCGAGCCGAAATACTCTCTTCTTACGAAGTTCGGCTCATTTCATACATACTCTCGCAGAATATACCATACCCCTTTGTAGGATCATTTACAAATACATGAGTTATAGCTCCTACAATCATGTCATTCTGAATTATAGGGCTTCCGCTCATACCCTGTACTATTCCCCCGGTTCTTTCAATCAGTCCGGGGTCTGTTATTTTTACAACCATATTCTTTGATGTATCATCACAATCATAATTTATCTCTTCAATTTCTATATCAAATTTTTCAGGCTTACATCCGTCAAGTGTTGAGTATATAAAAGCATCCCCTTTGCGTATTTCCTGTTTTAATGCCATAGGGATTTCATCTGTATCTGAAAAAGAATCATCTATTGTTCCGAATACTCCGAATTTATTATTAAGATAAATCTTTCCGCATGGTGACAGTTTTGTAAAATACCCCTGCAGCTCACCTGGAACACCACATTTGCCTTTTTTTACATTACGTATACTGACATTTACAACCTCACCGCTTGAAAGAGGCAGGATCTGCCCTGTATCAGAGTCGCATACAGGGTGCCCGAGCCCCCCGAATGTCCCGGTGTCATCGTCATAGTATGTTACGGTTCCTATACCTGCAGAGCTGTCACGGACCCAGATGCCGAGCTTATATGCTTTTTCATCCTCCGAATATGCAGGGGAAGCTTCAAATGTCATTTCGGTTCCGTTTCTCATAACCTTTATTTTAATTTTTTTATCATTAAGTCCGGATACTCTTTTTTCAATATCACTGTTTGAATAAACAGGAATGTCATTTATCGACTTGATTATATCACCGGTCTGTATACCTGCATCTGCAGCAGGAGATACTACTCCTGATGTTGTAACGATTCCTCCTGTTTTTATTATCATAACTCCATCCATAATAAGCTTTATTCCGAACGGCTTTCCGCATGGGGCAAGCATCGGAACGTCGATACTCTGAACAGCAACTTCCTTTATCGGAATAACTCCAAGAAGACGTAGTGTCATTGAGGATGCCGCAGGAACAGTTCCTCCGGCAGATGCCGGTGACAGCCGCTCTGATGACGAGGCCGTGATTTTAAGAGCAGTATTTAAAGAAATCCCTGAATCCGAACCATATCTTCTGTAATAACTGTCCGGCAGCTTCGCAGAATAGTATATAAGCGAAATACAAATTGCCAGGCAAACAGCAGATAACACAAATGTAATTTTTTTAATGATCTTATTCATACCTTATCTCCCCAAAAAAATTTTTTTCCGGATGTTATTAATATTATCTGAACTATTAAAAATATTAAAGTATATTGATGTTCTTATTTTTCATTAATTTTTTCATTTGACTGTAATTAAAAATTGTGATACTATAATAGATGAATTTAAAAGTAATTTTATCAATGTATGGAATTAACCGAAACAGATATTACATCTGAAATGAAACGGAAGTGAAAAATATTAAAATTTTAAAAAAGACGCTTAAAATAACTCTGATTGTGTCAACTGTAATTTTCCCTTTATTTTTTAATGTGCTGGGAGGAGCAGGACTTGTATATGAGTCGGTTAATAATTATTCTAAAGGACTGCTGACAGTATCTGATTTTTCCTCTCTTAGAAATTCAGGTGTTTTTCTTCTTTTGTCTTCATTCTTTATGCTGACTGCAACTGCTCTCTGCATAAAAAAAAAGGATATCATGTCAATTATACTGGAGACATCAGGTTTTATAATTTTCATAACAGTATTTTTTCTGCTTATAAATACAGTAAAAAAAAGCGGACTGTCAGACGAAAACCTGAAACCGTATTCTCAGATATATTTTCAAAGACATTTCCCTACGGTAATTCATTTTCCTGTGGTTTTCGCTTTATCACTTATGGATTATTTCTCGTATGACAATATACTGCAACGTAAAAATAAAGAAAATAAAGAGTATGCTGATGAGTCAAAAAAATAAATGTAATTATATGTAAAAAATCATGAAACCAAACCTCTGATGCACACATGAATTTGGAAGAATATATAAAAATCACTAAATGTAAAATTTTATTGTAAAATCCATTGATTAACAATTTAATATGTGGTAAAATATATTTGCAGTAATATTTTAGGAGGTTTAATAATGATTAGCAAAATACGAGTATTAATTGGTGACGACAGTGTGGAATATGGCATTGCATGCGCGAATACGCTCCGGGGACTTGGATGGTATGTTGTAACACGTCCGAAGGACGGAAGTAAAATTCTTGAATCAATTAAAAACGATTCACCGGATGTAGTGATTATTGATGCGGTCCTGCCTCATATAGACGCTATTGATATTATCAGACGTGTGTCAGAATCAGATTGCAGAATGCCTGAGTTTATAGTAACCTCAGCATATGACAATCCGTTTGTAGAAAAGCAGGTAATGCAGTCCGGCGCGGCATATTTTATGCTTAAGCCATTTGAAATCAATACACTGAAAGAAAGAATAATATCACTTATCCAGAAAAACGAACAGAATCAAGAGCCGGACCGTGAGCGTAATAATGACCTTGAAATAGTTGTTACGGATGTTATTCATCAGCTTGGCGTTCCGGCACATATAAAAGGATATCATTATCTTCGTGAAGCTATCCTGTCATCTCTCGGAGATCAGGATCTGCTGGAAAGTGTAACAAAGTCTTTATACCCGAATGTAGCATGTAAATTTCAGACTACATCTTCAAGGGTTGAAAGAGCGATACGTCATGCTATTGAAATAGCATGGGACAGAGGAAACGTGGAAATTCTGAATTCATTTTTCGGTTATACCGTAAATACAAGCAAAGGCAAGCCGACAAATTCAGAATTTATAGCGCTGATAACAGATAAGCTTCGTTTACAGTACAAAACAGTTATTTCAAGCTGATTAATGTTTTTCCTTGGCCTTGGTATTTCATGCGGATGTATCATAATAAATTAAATCTAATAAGAAAGGAATTATTTTGTTATGGGCTTTAAAAAAACCGATTTATTGGAGCTTGAGATCAATCCGTTTAAAATGATAGGCAGTGACTGGTATCTGATTACAGGAGGTAATAAAATCACTGACTATAATACCATGACCGCATCCTGGGGTTCGTTCGGCGAAATGTGGGGAAAACATATTTTTACCTGTGGAATCAGACCAAACAGAAATACTTTTAATTATGTGGATAACAACGAATATTTTTCACTGTCTTTTTTCAATGAAAATTACAGAGAAGTTCTTAAATTCTGCGGTTCACATTCCGGAAGAGATTACGACAAGGCAAAGGAAACAGGAATTACACCGGTTATGCTTGAAGGTGCAGTAACGTTTGAAGAAGCGGATATGGTTTTTATATGCCGGAAAATGTACGGTCGAAATCTTGACGAAAAACTTTTTACAGACGATTCTGCATCAAAATATTATGAAAATGATCCATATCATAAAATGTTCATGTCAGAGATAATCAGCGTATACGTGAAGGAATAATACACACAATAATATCATATGATAAAAACATGACGGACACAGCTTTACAATGTGCCTGTCATGTTTTTTGAAAAATTAAATATTCATTTATGCAATGAATATTTAATTAAAAATGAATAAATATGCAACCGTGCTTGACATTTATAATTTATATTGTATAATTAGATATATTAATAAAAAAATTAATTTTAGAATTTATTTTCTTAATTTATGGAGGTTATTTTATGGCAAATGATATTAAAAAGGTTGTTCTTGCATATTCAGGCGGACTTGATACATCAATTATTATTCCATGGCTTAAAGAAAATTATGATAACTGTGAAGTAATAGCAGTTTCAGGAGATGTCGGACAGGGAACAGAGCTTGACGGTCTTGAAGAAAAGGCTTTAAAAACAGGTGCTTCAAAGCTTTACATTGAGGATCTCAATGATGAATTTATAAACGACTACGTATTCCCGACCGTTCAGGCAGGTGCAGTATACGAAAACAGATATCTTCTTGGAACATCATTTGCAAGACCTATCATTGCCAAGAGAATAGCTGAAATAGCTTTAAAAGAGGGTGCAGATGCAATATGCCACGGATGTACAGGTAAGGGTAATGACCAGGTTCGTTTTGAACTTGCAATAAAGGCATTTGCTCCGGAAATGAAAATAATAGCTCCATGGAGAATATGGGACATAAAATCAAGAGATGAGGAAATTGACTATGCTGAAGCTCACAATATTCCTCTTAAAATAAACCGTGAAACAAATTATTCAAAGGATAAAAACCTCTGGCACCTTTCACACGAGGGTCTTGACCTTGAGGATCCTGCAAATGAACCCCAGTACAACAAAAAGGGCTTCCTTGAAATGGGCGTTTCACCTGAAATGGCTCCGGACAAGCCGACATATGTTACTGTTTCATTTGAAAAAGGTATACCTGTTGCAATTGACGGTGTTAGAATGGGCGGCGTTGACATTGTCAAAAAACTCAATGAGCTCGGCGGCGCAAACGGTATAGGACTTGCAGATCTTGTAGAAAACAGACTTGTAGGTATGAAATCACGCGGCGTTTATGAAACACCAGGCGGAACTATACTTTATCATGCACATGAAGTTCTTGAGACTATCTGTCTTGACAAGGAGACATCAAGAATGAAACAGCACCTCGGAATCAAGTTTGCAGATATAGTTTATAACGGACAGTGGTTCACACCTTTAAGAGAAGCTCTGTCAGCATTTGTTACAGAGACTCAGAAAACCGTAACAGGTGATGTAAAGCTTAAGCTTTACAAAGGAAATATTATAAATGCAGGTGTTACTTCGCCGTATACTCTTTATGATGAAGAAGTAGCAACATTTGACGAAGATGAAGTTTACGACCAGAAGGACAGTGCAGGATTTATAAACCTGTTCGGACTCCCGATAAAGGTTAAAGCTCAGCTTGATGCAAAACGCAATAATAAATAATATATAAGTACACAATATATTTTTAATGTAATAAATAAGATTTTTACTGTTCAGACATTATTTTAAGTTATTACTTTTATGGTATGTTTTTTTGTAAGGGCGGGCTTACGTCCGCCTGTTTTCTTTTCAGGGGAGGATTATACATGAATGAAACAAAGCACTATGAGCACAAAGTGGGAGAAATGCTCAGATTATCCGAGGACAGTATGCCTGATTCAGTTTTTAATACAGTTAATCTTGAAAGGGCAGAATTCAGCAATGTAAATTTATCAACCGTAGTATTTGAAAAGGCAAATATGGAGTGTGCAGTATTTAATGATGTCGATCTTAACTGCTGTTCATTCGATAATGCTTATCTTGATAACAGTACTATCAACGATGCAAGCTTTGCAAATGCGGTTATTGAAAATGTAAATATGGAAAGAGCAAAGTTCAATAATCTTAACATGAGCAGAGCTACATTTAAGGGAATGAACTTTAAGGAAACATCATTTACTGAAGTGTCTCTTGACGATTCAGCACTTAATTTCTCAGACATGATGAATGCAAAATTCGAAAAAATAGTTTTGATAGGTTCAAAGTTCAATGATTGTAATTTAACAGATGTTGAAATCACAGAGAGCGACATTACAGGATTAAAAATAGACGGTGTTGACATATCAGCAGTTCTTGCAGCTATAAAAAGTAAAAAAATTGATATTGATGAGCTGCTTAAATAGCGATTTGTTTTCGTCATATGAAAGGTGTGTAAATATTAATGGCAAAAATGTGGGCAGGAAGGTTTTCAAAGGAAGTTGATGAGACGGTAAATGCATTCAACTCATCAATATCATTTGACGGAAGAATGTACAGACATGATATTATGGGAAGTATAGCTCACGCTCAGATGCTTGGAGAATGCGGTATTATTTCAAAAACAGATGCTGAAAAAATACAGACAGGATTAAAGGAAATACTGAGTGATATTGAGAGCGGGAAGCTTGAACTTGATATGACAGCCGAGGACATACACATGTTTGTTGAGGCTGAGCTAACAAAACGATATGGAGATGTAGGAAAACGCCTTCATACATCACGATCAAGAAACGATCAGGTTGCACTTGACATAAGACTTTATCTCAGAGACGAAATAACAGAGATAACAGGTCTTATATCAGAGCTTACAGATACTTTATGTAATATAGCAGATAAAAACCTGAACACAGTTATGCCGGGATATACACATCTTCAGAGAGCACAGCCTGTGACATTTGCCCATCATATGATGGCATATGCACAGATGCTTCTGAGAGATATTTCACGAATGAGGGATACGTCAGAGCGAATGAACTATAATCCCCTTGGAAGTTGTGCACTTGCAGGAACGACATATCCTATAGACAGAAATATAACATCAGGGCTTCTTGGCTTTACAGCACCTACGGTAAACAGCCTTGACGGTGTTTCAGACAGAGATTTTTGTGTTGAGCTTGCATCGGCATTGTCACTTTTAATGATACATCTTTCAAGATTTTCAGAAGAAATTATCATGTGGTGTTCATGGGAATTTAAATTTATAGAGCTTGACGACGCATATGCCACAGGTTCATCAATTATGCCTCAGAAGAAAAATCCGGATATTACCGAGCTTATACGCGGAAAAGCAGGACGTGTTACAGGTGACCTTGTCACACTTCTTTCAATGCTCAAGGGGCTTCCACTTGCATATAATAAAGATATGCAGGAGGATAAGGAAGCGATATTTGACGCAATAGACAACGTAAAGCTTTGTCTGAAAACATTTATACCTATGATTCAGACAATGCGTATAAATAAAGAAAACATGCGGAATGCCGCTTCAAGAGGATTTATAAATGCAACTGACTGTGCAGACTACCTTGTTAAAAAAGGAATGCCATTCAGAGATGCGTATAAAATCACAGGACAGCTTGTCGCATTATGCATACAGAAGGGCCTGACACTTGAAAATCTGCCTCTGGATGAATACAGACAGTTTACAGAAATTTTTGAAAACGATATATATGAAGCAATAAACATGGAAACATGCGTAAACCAGCGCAATTCCGAGGGTGGCCCTGCTCCTTCTGCTGTAATGATTCAGATTGAAAAAACAAGGCAGTCTCTTAAAAAGGAAGCAGACAATGAGTAAAAAAAATATAAAATCAATATTTCTTATAAGCCTTGCCGGAGTCGGAATATGGCTTCTCGGACTGGTGCTGATTTTTATTCTGGACTTTGAAAATTTCCAGACAGTAAATAAAGCGTGGATTATAATAATGTTCGTAGGTACTCTCATCGTAAGTGTTAAGAAAAATATCAAAAAATAAATAAAGGATGCGGTTATATTGGCAGTAAAGGTGTTTATTGACGGTCAGGAAGGGACGACAGGACTGAGAATCTTAGAGCGTTTCAGTAACCGTAATGATATTGAACTGATAAAAATAGACAATGACAAAAGAAAAGACATTAATGAACGTAAAAAGCTTATTAATCAGTCTGATTATACATTTTTGTGTCTGCCGGATGAAGCGGCAAGGGAGTCGGTTTCGCTTGTTGAAAATGATAACGTAAAAGTCATTGATGCGTCAACGGCACATAGAACAAACGATGCATGGGTATACGGTTTTCCGGAGCTTTCATCATCACAGAGAGAAAAAATCAGAACATCAAAAAGACTTGCGGTTCCGGGATGCTATGCGAGCGGATTTATATCACTTGTATATCCTCTTATAAAAGCAGGAATAATGCAGAATGATTTTCCGGTTTTCGCTTATGCGACATCAGGCTACAGCGGCGCGGGAAAAAAAGCAATCGCAGTATATGAGGGTGACGAAAAGCCGTCGGATTATAACAGCCCGAGACAGTATGCACTTACTCAGGCACACAAGCATCTGCCTGAGATGCAGAAAATTTCAGGACTTTGTGAAAAACCTATGTTTAATCCTATAGTATGTGATTATTACAGCGGTATGGTAGTCTCCGTACCGGTCCAGACAAGAATGCTCTCGTCCGGACATGGTATAAATGATATTTATGAGGCACTCTCAAAGCATTTTGAAGGACAGAAGATGGTGTCTGTTATGCCTTTGGGCGGCGACGGAATACTTCCTGACGGGTTTCTTGCATCAAACACGATGAGTAATTCTGACAGAATGCAGATTTTTGTATTCGGAAACGATGATCAGGTTCTTTTGTGCTCACGATTTGACAATCTTGGAAAAGGTGCTTCAGGAGCTGCTGTTCAGTGTCTTAATATCATGATGGGAATAGACGAAACAACCGGACTTAATATTTTCTAAAAATATGTGAGGAATAGATACTATGAAATTACAACAATTTGACGGATTTAAATACATACAGGGCGGCGTCTGTGCGGCAGAGGGTTTCAAAGCCAACGGCATACAGTGCGGTCTTGCTCATAAGCCTTTAACCGAAGACGAACCGGAAAATCCGAAACCTTTAAAAAAGAAAAATGATCTTGCGATTATATATTCTGAGACCAAATGTACGGTAGCAGCAGTTTATACAACAAACAAGGTAAAGGGCGCACCTATTAACGTAACACAGAAAAATATATCTGACGGATATGCAAATGCTGTTATTGTAAACTCGGTAAATGCCAACACATGCAATCCGGACGGAATTCAGAAAGCAGAAAAAATGTGTGAGCTTGCAGCTTCGGCACTGAAAATAGATGCCGGGGATGTTATTGTTGCATCTACAGGTGTAATAGGTCAGGTTCTTCCTATTGAACCTATCGAAAACGGAATTCCCGCTCTCGTAGCCGGCTTAAGCCATGACGGAAACGGAGCCGCACTCGAAGCAATTATGACTACGGATACAATGCCAAAGGAGCTTGCGGTTGAGTTTGAATTAGGCGGAAAGCTTTGTAAAATGGGCGGAATGCTCAAGGGAAGCGGTATGATTCACCCGAACATGGCAACAACACTGACGTTTATTACAACAGATGCTGCGATTTCACACGAATTACTCCAGAAAGCACTTGATGAAAACATTGTTACAACACTTAACAGAGTAAGCGTTGACGGCGATACATCAACAAATGATATGGTCTGTGTAATGGCAAACGGAAATGCCGGAAACAGTATGATTGACTCTGAGTCAGAGGATTTCGCGACACTCAGGCAGGCTATGTATATTCTGATGCTTTATTTTGCAAAAATGATGGCTCGTGACGGAGAGGGTGCAACAAAACTTATCGAGTGCTGCTGCAGTGGCGCTGATGATGAAAAATCAGCTGAAGCCGTAGCAAAGAGCGTTATAACCTCAAGTCTCTTTAAGGCAGCAATGTTCGGACAGGATGCAAACTGGGGCCGTGCTCTCTGTGCAATAGGATATGCAGATGCAGAATTCAGTATTTCAGATGTTAATGTTGATGTTATGTCAGACGGCGGAAAAATTGCGGCATGCAGAAACGGCATGATAATTGATTTTTCAGAAAAAGAATCGAAAAAAATCCTTGCTGAGGAAGTAATAACAATAAACGTTTCAATAGGAAACGGAAAAGCTTCGGCAACTGCATGGGGCTGTGACCTGACATATGATTATGTAAAAATAAACGGCGATTACAGAAGCTAAGACGTATATTAACAAGAAAGATGGTTTTGAAGGAATTGGAAAATATATCTAACAACATCCGCTCGCAGGTACTTATAGATGCACTTCCTTATATTCAGAAATATAATAATAAGACAGTTGTTATAAAATACGGCGGAAATGCCATGACAAACAACGAACTCAAACAGGCTGTCATGAGCGATATAGTATTGCTGTCATTAGTGGGTATAAGAGTCGTGCTTGTACACGGCGGCGGTCCTGAAATAAATGATATGCTCAAAAGGCTCAACATAGAAAGCAAATTTATAGGCGGTCTCAGATATACAGACAAGGAAACTGTTGATGTTGTAAAAATGGTCCTTGCCGGAAAAGTCAATAAGGAGCTTGTTGCATTACTTACAGAAAATCAGGGAAATGCAATGGGCCTCTGTGGTATAGACGGAAAAATGCTTGTTGCTGAAAAAATTCAGTCTGTACAGGATCTGGGCTATGTAGGCGACATAGTATCGGTAAATACAAAGCCTATCACCGACTGCCTTGACAATGGCTATGTTCCGGTTATTGCAACAGTTGCAAGTACTGTTGACGGCGAGACAATGAATATAAATGCAGATACGGCAGCTTCAAGAATCGCTGCAGAGCTTGATGCGGAAAATCTCATACTAATGACGGATATTGCCGGCCTCCTCCGTGATAAAGACGACCCGACAACCCTCATTCCTTCCGTAAATGTCAGTGAGGTTCCGTTTATGAAGCGACAGGGCATTATTTCAGGAGGTATGATACCAAAGATAGACTGCTGTGTCGAAGCAGTACGAAGAGGCGTAAGAAGAACCTCAATAATCGACGGAAGAATCCCTCATTCTATTTTGATAGAGCTTCTTTCAAACGAAGGAATAGGCACACAGTTCAAATAATAAAACGTTACTATTTGCTTATACCATAAATCGGGAGATATATGTGAGCGAAGGTCCAGGGCGATCGCAAAGCCCGGTCCACTCCGCAGAGTCGAAATCCCTGCAAAATTAATAACTTAACCGTAATGGCTGAATATTAACGTAACTGAATATTAACGATAAACCAGAGAGGAGAATGTAATACGAATACTATTGATAAATTTAACAGTAATGTAATGCAAAGCTACGGACGTTATGATCTTGTACTTAATAGCGGCAAAGGCAGAACTGCAACAGACGAAAACAATAAAACATACATAGATTTCGGCAGCGGAATAGGAACAAATTCTCTTGGATACTGTGATAATGACTGGGTTGAGGCTGTATGCAATCAGGTAAAAACTCTTCAGCACTCATCAAATTATTATTATACAGGTGTTCAGGCCGAATTTGCCGGAAAACTTTGTGACATAACCGGTTATGATAAGGTTTTCTTCGGAAACAGCGGCGCGGAGGCTAATGAGTGTGCAATTAAAATTGCGCGTAAATACAGCTTTGACAAATACGGCGCTGACAGAAACACAATAATCACGCTGGTGAATTCGTTCCACGGCAGGACAATATGCACACTTTCAGCTACAGGTCAGGAGAACTTCCACAATTATTTCTTCCCTTTTACAGACGGATTCAAGTATTCTCCGGCAAATGACATTGAAACACTCAAAAACATGGCAGATGATACCGTATGTGCAATAATGATCGAATTTGTACAGGGTGAGGGCGGAGTAATAAAACTTGATGACAAATTTGTAAAGGCTGTACGTGAAATATGCGACCAGAAAGATATTCTCATGATTGCCGATGAAATACAGACAGGTGTAGGACGTACAGGAAAGATGCTTGCATCAGAGCATTTCGGAGTAAAACCGGATATAACGACTCTTGCAAAGGGGCTTGCAGGCGGAATACCGATAGGTGCATGTCTTGCTTCAGAGAAATGTTCCGATACACTTACTCCGGGAACACATGGTTCAACATTCGGCGGAAATCCTATAGCATGTGCCGGAGGAAATGCCGTTCTTTCAAAAATATCTTCACCTGGTTTTCTTGACGAGGTAACGGCAAAGAGCGAATACATCGTAAAAAACCTTAAAGCAATGGACGGAGTAGAAGACGTAAGCGGCCTTGGACTTATGATAGGAATTACATTAAAGAATAAAAAGGCACCGGATGTAGTCAAGGCTGCTCTTGAAAATGGCCTTATGCTTCTTACAGCAAAGGAAAAGGTAAGAATGCTTCCGCCTCTTACTATAACATATGAAGAAATAGACAAAGGACTCAGTATATTTAAAGAACTGATTGTATAATAATTTCTTAGAAGGGAACTGTATTTTTACAGTGGTGAATCAAATGAAACATTTATTAAAAATGATGGATCTCAGCAAGGAAGAAATAATAGATATTCTTAATCTTGCAGACCAGTTAAAATATGAATTAAAGCACAATATTCCTCATAATCTCCTCAAAGGCAAAACTCTCGGAATGATATTCCAGAAAGCGTCGACAAGAACAAGAGTATCCTTTGAAACAGGCATGTATCAGCTTGGAGGATATCCTCTCTTTCTTTCATCAGCAGATATGCAGATAGGAAGAGGTGAACCGGTACAGGATACAGCGCGTGTTCTTTCACGTTACATTGACGGAATAATGATCAGAACCTTTGACCAGAAAGAGGTTGAAGACCTTGCTGAATACGGTTCTATTCCTGTAATAAACGGCCTTACAGACTATTCACACCCATGTCAGGTGCTTGCAGACCTTATGACAATACGTGAACTGAAGGGAAGCTTTGACGACCTTAAAATGTGCTATATCGGTGACGGAAACAATATGGCAAATTCTCTCATTACAGGATGTCTCAAAGTCGGAATGACAGTTTCAGCTGCATGTCCTGACGGTTATCATCCTGATTCAACCGTTCTTGAATATGCACAGTCCACAGGCAGATTTACTCTTACCGATAAACCTCTTGAAGCCGCTAAGGATGCAGATGTTCTGATAACTGATGTATGGGCTTCTATGGGTCAGGAAGAAGAAGCAGAGAAGAGAAGAAAAGCTTTCAAGGGCTATCAGATTAACGATGAAGTAATCGCTGTAGCCAACAAGGATGTCATTGTTCAGCACTGCCTTCCTGCACACAGAGAAGAAGAAATAACATCAAAGGTTTTTGAAGAACATGCTTCAGAAATATTTGAAGAGGCTGAAAACAGACTCCACGCTCAGAAAGCAGTAATGGTAAAATTAATGGCTGATTAATAACTTTTTTCATTAATACAAATAAATAACAGGGTTTTGTACACATAAGTACAGACCCTGTTTATTTTTTTACTCAGATGTCTTTTCAAAGTATAAATATTAAGCCCCACCACAAAGTGATGCTGATATATTCGCGAAGTCCAGGCACCCGCAAAACCTGGTCAGCTCGTTCTGAGCCGAAATCTCTTTAGCATTAGTAAAAAATAAAAAATTATTGATATTCGATAAAGAAGTATTGAAAATAAATATTTAATCTGATATAATACAAATATCAAATAAGAAAGGAATGTTGCATATGTGGAGCAAAGAATGTTCAATATTATTATCAAAGGGACTGACAATAGTAGGATTTTTAATGACGCTTTTTATTTTGCCGTTTGTCCCGGTGGTCACAGAATTTTACGATACGATTTCCGGAGATGATCCTGTCAGGTTTGAATTTACCGTCGCTGTCTATATAGTTCTGACCTTTGGAATAATACTTATATTCACATTATTCAGACTGCTTAACAACATATCAAAGAAAGTGATATTCGTAAATCAGAACACCAGATACCTGAGAAGAATATCATGGTGCTGTTTTTTTATAGCAGCTATACTGTTTGTACTGGGAATATGGGTAACACGGTCGGTATTGGTAGCGTTTGTTGCAGGCTTTATGGGACTGATACTCCGGATTTTGAAAAATGTTTTCGAAGAAGCTGTAAGTATCAGAGAAGAAAATGATTATACTATATAGCAAAATAAGGAGGTCATCCAAATGCCGATTGTAGTGAACCTGGACGTAATGATGGCAAAGAGAAAAATATCTTCCGGAGATCTTGCAGATAAAATAGGATTAACGCCGGCAAATCTTTCAATCCTCAAAACCGGAAAAGCAAAAGCCATCAGATTTTCAACCCTTGAGAAAATATGCGAAGTGCTGGAGTGTCAGCCGGGAGATATACTGGAGTACACAGACAAATAATTTAAACTCCTTCATATTCAGCCATACCATAAAGTGATGCAGATATGTAAGTGAAGGTCCAGGGAGACCGCAAAGCCCGGTCGATTCCGCAGAATCGAAATTCCTGCAAAACAAATAACTTAACCGTAGTGGCTGAATAGTAACCACCCTTCTACAGAAAAATAAAAAAAACAAAAAAAAGTATTGACAAGTGTGGACAAATATGATATGATATAAAAGCTGTCGGTTAAAGCGACAGACAAGCGAAAAAAATAATTTATGAAAATAAAATTCAAAAAAAGCTTGACAAACACTAAAAAGTATGTTATACTAAAGAAGTTCTCCGAATGGGCAATATGAAAATATGCTCAAAACAAACGGAGAAAAGTATCTTGAAAACTGAACAATGCACTAACAAAAACCCTTGAAGATTCAGAAGAGAAATCAACTGAGTTAACAAAAGAAGTCAAGCAGAAGACTACAAATCTGCAAGCTAAGTATTCGTAAAAG
>JAEWXO010000004.1 GCA_023458875.1 Bacillota bacterium
TAGCTTTTAATCGACAAACCACGTAGCATAACGGAACGCATAAATGCGTTCCCTACATTGAGCGTAACCCTCGTAGGGAACGGATTCATCCGTTCCGTGAAATTCATCCTGCGAAGTTTGAGTAAAAATACTTATAATAGTGTTTATTTTAGTTTTTCCTGTTACATATTTAATGTACACTCTTTGTGTTGAAAATTACGTGAGTGAAATAGAATATACGTATGAAGATGGAGAAGGAGTGCGGGGTTATATAGACTACAGTATATTCAGTCATAAATTAAAAAAATACATTAAAAAAGATGATTTTGAATTCTCTACTCCTGAAGAGAGACTGGAAAAATTAGATAAAATTGAGGCTGTAGACTATGAATATAAATCAAATAACAAATATGTGGTTTCATCGGGATCATTCAGATATGATTATTTTGATGAAATATATAGAAAAGACGGAGTGATGTACCATATAGATGAGGAATTTATTTTTGCTCCGAAATGGTTTTCGTTAAAGCCTAAAATAGTTGACTGGAATGTTACTATACATCAATGCTCAGTTGAATAAATATCATCTGAAATTATTGAAAAATTTTATTTTTGAATAATTCTACAAAACAAGTTTTGGCGCCTGGGGTGGAAGTAACATAAAAGTAATTCTGACGAACTGACATAGTATATAAACAAATCAAATGAGAACTAAAAAAACTTATGTGATTCGTTTCCTTGTCTATTTATATGAAATAATGCTCGATAATTGGTAACCGCCTAATAATAGCCCACACGTAAAAAGTAAGCGCCTGAAAAGTTGTGAATGGGTGTTTTATGATAAATCCAAATCATTCCACCAAAACTTAATAATACTAAAAAGCCTGTAGAATACGATTTTGTACTCTACAGGCTTTTTGTCCGACAGAAATCACCGCATTAACCGCAGCCACCTTGAATTTCTCGCCTCCATATGGTATAATTGTATCTGATTTTAACGAAAAAACTTACGTAAAGGAAAATACATATATGGAAAATCAGTTTCAGAGAACGGAGCTTTTACTTGGTGAAGAAACGATGAAGCGGCTAAAGAATACGCATATTGCCATTTTCGGAGTAGGGGGCGTGGGTGGATATGCTGCCGAAGCACTCGCAAGAAGCGGTGTAGGAAAGTTTACTCTTGTGGATAATGATATTGTAAGCAGTACAAACCTGAACAGACAGATAATTGCACTGCATTCCACGATAGGAAAGAAAAAAACAGATGTTATGAAATGGCGTATTCTTGATATAAATCCGCTTGCATATGTAAATGCACGCCAATGCTTTTTTATGCCGGAAAACGCAGATGAATTTGACTTTTCGGAATATGATTTTGTTATAGATGCAGTTGATACGGTAACGGCAAAGATTGAAATAATAATGCGCGCACAGGAAAAGGGCGTGCCTGTAATAAGCAGTATGGGGGCAGGCAATAAGCTTGACCCGTCAAAATTTGAAATAGCCGATATTTATAAAACGTCAGTCTGCCCTCTTGCCAGGGTTATGCGTTATGAGCTGAAACGCAGAGGTGTAAAAAAGCTTACTGTTGTATATTCAACCGAAGTTCCGGTTGCTCATAAGGGAGAAAGTAAGGAAAAATCAGCTTATGGTAAAGCTATTCCCGGAAGCACAGCGTTCTCTCCGTCGGTTGCAGGACTTATGATAGCAGCCGAAGCTATAAAAATTATTGCAAATTCATGTGCTGAAGGCTGAAATTAAGCATCTTGTCCTTAAAGTTAGTGTATTTATACAAAAATTTTGTTAAGTCTTATGGTTGAAATAACGTCTCTAAAGTGCTATAATTTCAAATGTCGTGTTAAAATTTAATAAAACAGAATAGAGATGTTGTTTTCAATGCTAGGAAAATATGTTAAAGATCTGAAACAGGAATTTAAGGGCTACAGTACAAAAAAATTATCTTTGGATCTTATGTCGGGACTTACGGTTGCAGCAGTGGCGCTGCCGCTTGCTCTTGCTTTTGGTGTCAGCTCGGGTGCTGATGCGGCATCAGGACTTATAACCGCTATTATAGCAGGACTTTTTATAGGAATCCTTGGTGGCGCATCGTATCAGATATCAGGACCTACTGGGGCAATGACGGCAATCCTTCTTACGCTTTCGGTAAAGTACGGGGTAGAGGGCGTTTTCATTGCGGGCTTTATATCAGGTGCAATCCTCATAATTGCGGCATTGCTTAAGGTTGGAAATCTCGTTTCGTATATTCCTGCACCTGTTATTACAGGGTTTACGTCCGGAATAGCTGTAATTATAGCGTTAGGACAGATAGATAATTTCTTTGGTACTTCATCAGAGGGTGAAAATGCAGTACAGAAGCTCATTTCATACGGAAGGCTTGGATTTTCGCCGAATATTCAGGCGATTCTGTTCGGTGCAGTTGTAATTGTTATAATGTTGTTTTACCCTAAGAAGCTCAATTCAAAATTTCCTGCATCACTCGCTTCAATAATTATTGCACTTATTCTTCAGCTTATCTTAAAGCTTGATGTTGCAGAGGTCGGTTCAATTCCTAAAACATTATTTCTTGAAAACAGAATGCATTTAAACGGCATTTCTCTTAATAATCTTAAAAACTTTATATCTCCTGCAATAAGCATTGCGGCACTTGGTATGATCGAAAGCCTGTTATGCGGTGCGTCTGCCGGAAAAATGAAAAACGAAAGAATAGATGCACAGAGAGAGCTTATGGCTCAGGGGCTTGGAAATATGATTATTCCTATGTTCGGAGGAGTTCCTGCTACTGCGGCCATTGCGCGTACAAGCGTTGCAATAAAGTCAGGCGGACAGACAAGACTCGTAAGCGTTTTTCATTCCGTTACACTTATAGCCTCAATGTTCCTGCTCGGTCCTGTTATGTCAAAGATACCTCTTGCCGCTCTTGCAGGAGTTCTTATGGCAACAGCATGGAGAATGAACGAATGGAGCGGAATAAAAAATATTTTCGGAAAAAAGCTTAAAAACTCTGCGGCTCAGTTTATTATTACTATGCTTGCTACCGTTGTTTTTGATCTTACAATAGCGATACTTATCGGTGTCGTTTTATCAATGTTTATATTCATACTTAAAAGCTGCAAGCTTAACGTTGAGGTAAGTGACGTAGATAAAAAGAGACTTCAGAAAGCAGGCTGTGAATTCAGCCCTTCAATGAGGGATACAAAGCTTGTATATCTGGCAGGTCCTTTGTTTTTCGGTACACAGGACAGGCTGACAGCGGCACTTCACGAATTTGAAGATGCGTCAGCAATAGTATTTTCAATGAGGGGTGTTCCGATGATAGATGATTCGGCTATCGCAGAGCTCGAAGCACTGTACAGTGAATACTCTGAGAAGGGTGTAAAAATTTTATTCAGCGGCGTTCAGCCGCGTGTAAAGGGAACGATGGAAAGAGCGGGATTTGTTGAGAAGGTCAGCGAAGAAAGCTTTTTTTGGGATGCGGTAAGCGCCCTCGAATGCATAGATACACAGCAGTCAGCATAAGTGATTAAAAATCTCCGTGAAATAAATAATTTTGCGGAGATTTTTCAAAAGAATCTATTGCAAAATTATTACAAATATATTATAATATGTAACATACTGAATAAAAATAAAATAAAAAAGGGGAAACAGAATGATAAGACAGGTTGAAATAAACGGAAAGAAGCTTAGCTACAATCTGACATACAAAAAAGTCAGAAATTTAAACGTAAGGATAAATTCAGACAGACAAATATGTGTTTCTGCGAACAGATTGATTTCTGCTGAATATATAGATGCGTTTCTCAGACAAAAGGCGGATTATATATTAAAAGCTGTTGAAAGACCCAAAAGCCTCATAACTGAAAACGAAAAGAACAGAACATACAGTGACGGTGAACCTGTGTATTTTCTGGGAGACAAATACACAATAAAGGTTATTGATTCGGATAAAAGCTGTGTTGTAAGAGAGAATTCGCAGCTTCTGGTTTATACGGATTCCGGAGATAAAGAAAAAATAAAATCAGTTATAAAAAAATGGTATGATGAAGAATGCAGCTGTTATTTCGGCATTATAGCAAGCAGGGTATATCAGGTGTTCAGACAGTATATTTCCGAGCCGCCTCAGTATTCATACAAATATATGGAGTCAAGGTGGGGAAGCTGTAATCCGTCCAAAAGAAAAATAAATATAAATAAAAATCTTATAAAATACGACACAGAGCTTATTGAGTTTGTGTTTTACCATGAATTCACGCATTTTATATACCCTGACCATTCGAAAAAATTTTATAATTTCATGTCGATGGTGCTGCCTGATCATATGGAAAGAAGAAAGAGGCTTAACGGTAAAGGATAGTAGAGAGTTTTTTATTTAATATTTTGATATTATGGTTAAGTTGTTAGCTTTTGCAGGGATTTCAACTCGCACGAGCCGACCGGGACTTGCGGTCGCGCCTCTAACCTTCGGTCATATATCCTTATCTTATGCATGGCTGAATAGTAACCCACTTTCATCATTAATTTACCTTGACTTTAGGGGGTATTTATGCTAAAATAAATTAGTGATTTTTACAGTTTGTACTATAAATCCGGAGCATGATTTTGTTTGAATTGTTTGTGAAATGTACGGGTAAGACTCAATTTTCTTAAAAAATTAAGCGTTTGAATGAACATGCCTGTTGATACTCAAAAAGTAAATATGGAGGTATAAATTTTATGAAGAAGGGTTTTGCTGTTATAATAGCTGCTGTTATGATGATATTTTTTGCAGGATGCAACGATACGGAAAAAAACGAGAAAAACAGCAAAGAAATAGCAAGCTATGACTATAAATATAAAATTGATGTTCCGCTTGACTGGGAGATACCGGAGGAAAAAGGTTCAATATGCGGAGATGCCAGCCTTGAGGCATTTTGCAGCAGAAGAAATGCCAATCTGGCTGTTATAATTGAAGAACGCGGTGATGATTATATCGGGTTTGATAATTACTGCACACTTGTAGCAAGGAATCTTAACTCAGCGTATTATACAAATATTTCAGCAGACGATTTCAAGGACACTGAGATATGCGGAAATAAGGCAAAGTACGTTGAAATAGATAACGTTTCAAGTCCGCTTGGTGAAAATCACGTAGCGAATGTACATATGTGGTATTACCTTGTGATTATAAACGGATACTATACTCAGTTCATTGCAAGTACGCCGGAGAGCGAGGCGGAAAAAAACAGTGATGAGATCAATATGATAATAAACAGCTTTACAACGTATAAAACAAAAAACATTGAATAAAACAATGGTGTATCAGAAAACAGATTCTGATACACCATTGTTTTTTAGCTTTAAACAGAGTAATTTTAAATAAAAAAAGAGTGGTCTTGAAACCACTCTGAAAAATTTATTAAGCACCTGCGTTTAATTTCTTAGCAAGCTGTGATTTTTTTCTTGAAGCCTTGTTCTTATGGATAAGACCCTTGGCAGCAGCCTGATCAACCTTCTTGATAGCAAGTCTGATAACAGCTTCCTTATCAGCTGAATTTTCAGATATAACCTGATCAGCCTTTTTTAAAACAGTCTTAAGGTTTGTGTTTCTTGACTTATTGCTTGCAGCCTTAACCTTATTTACCTTAACTCTTTTCATTGCGGATTTAATGTTTGGCATAATTTATACCTCCTGATTTAATAAGATGATGTTTGAAATTATTTTCTGCAATGCAGAATTAATAAAATCAGTAAAAAAACATAAAATAAAAGCAGCAGACACGAACTGCTTTGAGTTTAATGTAAAGACGTATGGTACGACCATACAATCAGTCTAATATTTATTCTACCATTTTATCAGATAAATTGCAATAGTTAATTTAAAATATAATATGAAAATAATTAAGCTCATTTTATGTACATTCACAACAAATATTAATAATAAATTTAAATTTTACTGAAAGGGGAAGCAAAATGGCATTCAGAACAGATCTGGCACTGGAGCTTGCTGACAGAGAGCAAATACAGGAGGGAATAACAAGGACGATCAGGGGGAAGGCATTTAAAATAACTGAAATAGTAATTGAAGATGACAAGTACGGTAAGAGTATCGGTAAAGGGAAGGGCAGGTATATAACGCTTGAGGGTGAATCGTTAAGTGCGTTTAGCGACAGCTACAGGGAGATGGCAGAGGAATTTGCCGGAGAGGTAAAAAAAATTATGGGTGACGGTGAAGGACAGGTTCTGGTAGTCGGACTCGGAAATGATGATATAACGCCTGATGCGTTAGGATCATTATCCGCGTCAGGAGTTATGGCTACAAGACATCTCAGGACAGAGCTTGCAGAAGATGAGTTTCTGTCAGGCCTACGGGGGGTAAGTGTTCTGTTATCAGGAGTGCTTGGAACAACAGGGATAGAGTCATCAGAAATAGTTAAGGCCATTTCTGATAAAATAAAGCCGGATATAATCATTGTAATTGATGCACTTGCCTGTTCAGAACTTTCGAGACTGGGGAAGACTATTCAGATAAGTGATACGGGAATTTCGCCTGGAAGCGGCGTGGAGAACAAAAGAAAAGAATTATCACAAAGGACGCTTGGCGTTCCTGTAATAGCAATAGGCGTTCCCACTATAATTGACATGCACACCGTAGCAGAGGAGCTGACGGGGAAAAGGGCAGATGATAAAATGCCAAATATGATGGTAACACCAAAGGATATAGACAGGCTTGTATCACATGCATCAAGGCTTATTTCAACAGGACTGAATCTTGCTCTGCAGCCGGCTCTTGATTTTGACGATGCAGCGGAGCTTGCCGTATAGTACTTGTTAAGCTCGGGATGAAAAAACCTCATGTATCTTTTTAAGTGTTCAACTGTTTGTAGGTAATATCATCACCATTGCATTATCTCTAAGATCCAGCGGTAATGAGCATTTCTTGATTTTAAAAGTTCATTCATTTGAATAATCACTGCATCATATACTGATAATAGAAACACCTCCTGTTTCTATTATCAGCATATTAAAAAACTCAAACCTCGCAGATTAAGTCGCTATTCCGCCATATGCGTAAAGCAGAGACATATGCCCGAAG
The DNA here is from genome assembly GCA_023458875.1 of Bacillota bacterium. Lineage (GTDB taxonomy): Bacteria > Bacillota > Clostridia > Oscillospirales > Ruminococcaceae > HUN007. Next base: position 7,070 of record JAEWXO010000004.1, read on the forward strand.
GCCCAGAGCGACCGGAAAGTCCGTTAGACTCGTGCCGAGTCAAATCTCTGCTAAAAACTGGCTGAATAGTAACACTATTGATTAAATATAACATATCATATGCTGTTTTTTCTTGACATTAAAATAAAAAGAGCGTATACTTATATGAGAGTTATTCTCATATTGCGGAGGCTATTGTTATGATATATAACACGATACAGCGTAAAATTATTCTTGATTTTTTGAATAGTAATAAGGATAAACAGTTTTCTGTTGAAGAAATTTCTGGAAAATTAAGAAAAGAATATAATGATATTGATGAAATACCGGGAAAGAGTACAGTTTACCGAATTATCAGCAAACTTGTAGATGAAGGGACAGTAAAAAGGTTTGTAAAAGGTAAAAGCCGGCAGTTTTTGTATCAGATATCAGGATGTGAAAATCAATTTACACATTTGCACTTGAAATGTGTTGAATGCGGAAGGTTGTTTCATCTTGATACAATAATATCAGATAAAATTACAAATCAGGTTTTAAAAATATATAACTTTAATCTTGATTCGGAAAAAACTATTTTATTTGGACGATGCAATAATTGCAAATAATCTAAAGGAAGTGCACTTATGATAAAAAAACGTTTAACAGCAATTATTATTTTAGCTGTTTACTGTTTCGTTATAGGTATTTCGTTCACTTTTATTATTGTAAACTCTGAACATAAGTGTTCTGGTGTTGATTGCCCAATTTGCTTAGAAATTCAAAGATACGAAACAATTATACATAATATTTCAGGTGGACTTCGAAAGCTAGCTATAATAATCTTTGTATTATGTCTTTTTGCTGCTGAAATTATTTTATCATACAGAAGAATTCAGAACAGTACAACGTTAGTTTCATTGAAAATAGAACTTTTGAATTAAGTATTATATTTGTAAACAAGGGGGAAGTATGCCTGTTTGAAAGGCAGTGGTATAACCTTCTTGTATTTTTATACCCATTTTTAAATTTAATCGGAGGTTTTGGTTTATGAAAAGAATTTTTTTTGCAATAATTCTATCTGTATTACTGATTATGCCTGTTTTTTCAGGCTGTAGCAATAAGGATACCGGTGGCAGTAATAAAAAATTAAGTGTTGTATGTACAATCTTCCCACAGTATGATTGGGTAAAACAGATTTTGAGTGACAAGGTAAGTGGTGTTGATATGACACTTCTGATTGACAATGGTATTGACTTGCACAATTATCAGCCGACTGCTGATGATATAATTAAAATATCTGAATGTGATTTGTTTATATATGTTGGTGGCGAATCGGATAAATGGGTTGATGACGTACTTAAGAGTGCTAAAAATAAAAATATGCAAGTAATCAGCCTAATGGATGTTCTTAAAGAATCAATTAAGGAAGAAGAAGTCAAAGAAGGTATGGAAGCTGAAGAAGAGGAAGATTCTAATGAAGAAGAACTTGAATATGACGAGCATGTATGGCTTTCGCTTAAAAATGCAAAAACAATATGCGGTGCTATTTCAGATTCTTTAGCTAAGATTGACAATAGCAATGCTGATACTTACAGGCAAAATTCTGATTCATATATTGAAAAATTGAACAATCTTGATACTGAATACCAGAATACTGTTGATGACGCTAAACGAAAGACCGTTTTGTTCGGCGACCGTTTTCCATTCCGTTATCTCGTTGATGATTACAAACTGGATTACTACGCTGCCTTTGTCGGCTGCTCTGCTGAAACTGAAGCCAGCTTTAAAACCATCGTTTTTCTTGCTAACAAGGTTGATGAGCTTTCACTTCCGGCAATCCTCACAATTGAAGGGTCGGACACGTCCATTGCTAATTCCATTATCAGTAATACTAAAAATAAAAATCAGAAAATTCTTGTTATAAACTCAATTCAGTCAGTAACTTCTGAGGATGTGCAGAATGATATGACATATCTTTCTATTATGAAATATAACCTTGGAGTGCTAAAAGAGGCATTGGATTGATTATGCCAGTAAAGAGCATATTTTATTAACACATGAGGGTGAAGAAAAAAAGATGTTCATTTAGCCAAAGAAAAATGAAATCGAACTTCATAATATTTAAGATAATGATATTCTTGATGTAATTCTTGATGAATTTGATAAATGGTTTGAGGAACAGTTAAAATTAGAAGGAGTAAACTAAAATGTCACAACTGATTTGTGAGAATGTTACACTTGGATATGAAGGTAAGGTTGTTACAGAAAATCTTAATTTTACAGTCAATAAAGGTGATTATTTATGTATTGTTGGAGAAAATGGTTCAGGAAAAAGCACACTTATTAAAGCATTGCTTCAGTTAAAAAAACCTTTAAATGGTGCTATATCAACTGGCGATGGATTGAATGACAATGAAATTGGATATCTTCCTCAGCAGACTATTGTTCAGAAGGATTTTCCAGCATTAGTAAAGGAAATTGTTCTTTCGGGATGCCTAAATCGCTGTGGTATTCGTCCTTTTTATAGCAAGGGAGAAAAAAGTCTCGCCATAGAAAATATGGAGAAGCTCGGCATTACAAATCTTGCAAACCGTTGTTACAGAGAACTCTCAGGAGGTCAGCAGCAAAGAGTTCTGCTGGCAAGAGCACTTTGTGCCACAAGAAAAATGCTTCTGCTGGACGAGCCTGTCGCAGGTCTTGACCCAAAGGTAACTCTGGAAATGTATGACTTAATTGCATCACTTAATTATAATGATGGTATTACAATTATTATGGTTTCTCATGACATATGTGCGGCAATAAAATATGCAACGCATGTTTTACATGTGGGATACAAACCTTTGTTTTTCGGTACAAAAGAAGATTATGTAAAAAGTGATATAGGAAAAACTTTTACTAATATGATAGGAGATCAGAAATATGAATGAAATATTAGAGAAATTATCACTTTACTTTTCATATCCATTTGTTCGCTATGCATTAATTGTCGGTACACTTATAGCCCTTTGCTCATCACTTCTTGGTGTAACATTAGTATTGAAACGTTTCTCATTTATAGGCGACGGGCTTTCCCATGTTGCTTTTGGAGCAATGGCTGTATCAACAATATTTAGTCTTACAAATAAAATGATTTTAATTTTACCAGTAACTATTATATCTGCAATTTTGTTATTGAAAACAGGGCAAAATACTAAAATAAAAGGTGATGCCGCTATTGCTATGATTTCAGTAGGTGCATTGGCATTAGGTTATCTCATACTGAATGTATTTTCAAAATCTGCAAACATAACAGGAGATGTTTGCAGTACATTGTTTGGCTCAACTTCAATCCTTACACTGACTGATTTAGATTTATGGTTGTGTATTGGAATGTCTTTTATTGTTATTATGGCATTCCTGATATTTTATAACAAAATTTTTGCAGTAACGTTTGATGAAAATTTTGCAACAGCAACAGGAATAAAGGCAAATGTCTGTAATCTTCTGATTGCGGTTATTACAGCAATGATTATCGTGCTTGCTATGAATCTTGTTGGTTCACTGTTAATTACAGCACTCATAATATTTCCAGCATTGTCAGCGATGAGATTATTCAAAAGTTTTCGTTCGGTCATTGTATGTTCTGCAATTATTTCAGTTGCTTGTGCAGTAATAGGAATACTTATTTCTATTCTTTGTTCAACACCTGTTGGCTCAACAATTGTCGCCATAGATATTGCAGTATTTTTCATTTTCAGTTTAGTTGGTTTATGTACAGGAAGGATGAAATCATAATGAAAGTAAAAAAGTTACTCACTGCACTTTGCATATGTTCTGCAAGTTTATTGAATGGATGCAAAAGCGATACGACAACTATGGATAATTTGGTTCAATCTAAGGAAAGTATAGATTCAACCAAAAGTACTGAACAAACAAGCTTACTAACATCAGACAAAACAGACAGCAGTTTAACTGATTCAAAAACTAGTAATGTTGATATAGACTTAACAACTATGGGCAGTACAATGGTTTATTCAGAAGTTTACAATATGACTATTAATCCAGATGAATACACCGGAAAAACCATCAGAGCAAGTGGACCGTTTACTGTGTTTCATGATGACAATACTGGAAAGGATTACTTTGCTGTCATTATCACTGACGCCACTGCCTGTTGTAGTCAAGGTATAGAATTCATTTGGGCAGGAGAGCATTCTTATCCGGATGACTTCCCTGAAGTTGATACTCAAATAACCGTAACTGGTAAATTCAATGTTTACGAGGAAGATGGCAATAAATACTGTCAGCTTCTTGACGCTGAATTAACAATAAATTAATACTATAAAACCATAAATGTTGAATTACAATATATAACTGTTTAGTCTGCTTCCCAAATAGTTATGAGAAAAAATGTGTAAATGCGTTAACGGCTAAATTTTTGTGTTCTTCATTTATTAAAATACAAGTGCTCTCATAGGCGCATTGAAAACGGCCTGCATTGGTGTCTTTATGTTAACTTGAATGAGGATAAATATCGCATGAGAAAGGACAATAGCGGTGAAAATCTGGCGGTAATTCGTCGTATTGCTTTGAATCTATATAAATCATACAATAAAGTTAAGATGAGTATTAAATCTAAGCGTTTCCGCAGCTCCTTTGACCATGACTTCCTCTGTAATGTCATTTTAAACAAATTTTATTGATTCTTTCATGCGGTAGCCTTGGGATTATTAATGTATTTCTTGACATAAGCTCATAATCAAGTTATAATAAAAATACGATAGAAAACGGAGGTGCGCTATGGCACGACCAGTGAAATGGAGAAAAATCGAAAATATACCAACAGTACCGTATTTTGTACCGTCTGAAAAAGATATTGATGAGATACGGGGGAATGTTTTGAAGCTTGAAGAGCTTGAAGCGGTTCGTTTAAAAGACCTTGAGGGACTTGAACAGGAAGAATGTGCACAGAAAATGCAGGTTTCACGACCGACATTTCAGCGTATTCTTATTTCAGCAAGAGAAAAGATTACAGACAGTCTTGTTAATGGAAAAACGCTCAAAATAGAAGGAGGTAATTTTACAAGAAATATATGTCCTGTGAAATGTGAAGACTGCGGTAAGGAATGGTCCGAAAGCTTTGAGAAGCTGGAGATAATAAAAAACGTTGAATATACATGTCCGTCTTGTGGTTCAAGTCATGTTGGGTGCATTAAGAAATGCGGAGGAAAGTTTTGTGATAAAAATTGCCGGCGTCATTTCGGTGAAATATAAAATATACATCCGGTTGTTTTTCAGACAGCCGGATTTTTTATAATTAATTATTGACATATGCTCAGTAACATGCTAATATAGTTATGGGCGTATGCCAATAATTTTTTAAGGAGGTGATATACTTGAGAGTTAGCATTTTAACTGAAAACAGAACAAACAAAGGAAAGTTCCTTGCAGAGCATGGTTTATCTGTATTCATTGAACATGACGGAATGAATATTCTGTTTGATACAGGACAAACAGATGTGTATTGTCATAATGCAGATATTATGGGTGTTGATTTAAGCAAAACAGATTGCATTGTTTTGAGTCACGGACATTATGACCATTGTGGTGGCTATGTGCATTTTCGAGTGAAAGAAAAATACCCTGTTACTTATGTGCGGGAAAAGGCTTTTGAAAGAAAATTTACAAAAGATAAAAACGGATACAGGGAAATAGGGATACTATGGAAGTGTGAGGATTATAAAGATAGAATTGTTTTCACAGGAGAAAAAACGCAGATAGCAGAAAATATATATCTGTGTTCAGATATACCCTTTTCTGTTCCTTTTGAAGAGCCATTTAAAGGTTTGCTTGTTCAGAATGGTGAAGAGAAAATAATTGACAGAATGCAGGACGAGCAGATGCTTGTTATTGATACGGAAAAAGGACTTGCTATTTTTATCGGATGCAGTCATCCCGGAATAATAAACTGTCTGAGTTATGTTATGAAACTTTTCCCTAATAAAAAAATAAATACAGTTTTTGCTGGAATGCACCTCGAAGTTGTAAGTGATGAAAGATTAGAAAAGACCGTTGAATTTCTGAAGAAACTTGATATTGAAAGAATTATTCCCGTTCACTGTACAGGAGTTATCAAAGCATGCGAAATGAACCGCATTTTTGGAGAACATTGCAGTATTTATGGGGCCGGGGATAGTGTCGAAATATAATTAAAAAAGAAAATGCCAAAATTGTTAATGCACCGATAATGTGAGATTGTCCTGTTAACATCGAATGTACATCTTTGAATTCAATTGTTACAGGCTCTCATGAAATGTTTATTTGGAAAGCTGAATATGTTCATGCAGATAAATCAATGGTTTATAATGATGGTAATATAGATTTTTCTAAAATTAATTTTATAAAATAGTTAGGAGAAGTAGAAATGTCAGAAAACAACAAATCCTGTTCAGAGGGATGTTCAAAGGAATCATGTGAGGGATGCAGTCATAATAAGGAAAGCTTAATAGAGAAAACACATGAGTTTAACTCAATTAAAAAAGTAATTGGTGTTGTCAGCGGTAAAGGCGGTGTTGGAAAATCAATAGTTACTTCAATGCTGGCAGTTCTTATGAACAGAAAAGGCTATAAAAGTGCTGTTCTTGCAGATAAGCTTGAAACAATGCTTGAGTCGGAGAATTGATATGACAGATCATTCAGAAAAAGCAATGTGTTTATTTAAGCAAGGGTATAATTGCTCGCAGTCTGTTGTTCTTGCATTTTGCGATAAAATAGGTCTTGATGAAGAAACGGCTCTTAAAATGTCATCTTCATTCGGCGGCGGAATGGGCAGGCTTCGTGAGGTATGCGGAGCTGTAACAGGCATGTTTATGGTTGCAGGGATGCTTTACGGATATTCTGACGCAAAAGATAATAAAGCTAAAACTGAACATTATAAACTTATACAGGAGCTTGCAGATAAATTCAAGCAGGAAAACGGTTCAATTATTTGCCGTGAACTGTTGGGACTTGGTGCAGGAGCTGATAAGCCTGTTCCGGAATTAAGAACACAGGAATATTACAAAAAGCGTCCGTGCGTGGAGCTTGTTGGTTGTGCGGCAAAAATTATGGAGGAATATATAAAATCTAAGGAGGAAAACAAATGAAAATAGCAATTCCCGTTGAAGAAAAGACACTGAATACGCCTGTATGTGTTTCATTCGGAAGGACACCGCTTTTCGTAATATTTGATACTGAAAATGGTGAGTATGAATTTATTGATAACAGTGCTGCTGCAAGTCAGGGCGGTGCAGGGATAAAAGCTGCCCAGCTTCTTGCTGACAATGGTGCAAATGTTATTATAACAATCCGTTGCGGTGAAAATGCAGCGGAAGTATTGAAGCCGGCAGAAATTACGCTGTACAAGGCTGTTGATGAAACTGCCTTTGATAATATTGAAAAGTTCAGGTTAGGAGAATTATCTCTTTTGAACGATATTCACCCAGGCTTTCAGAATCATGGAGGCAAGGAATAATGCAGATTGCTGTTCTCAGCGGTAAAGGCGGAACAGGTAAAACTTTTATTTCTGTCAATCTCGCATGTGTTACTGAAAATGCGGTATATGTTGATTGTGATGTAGAAGAACCTAACGGACATCTTTTCTTCAAACCTGAAATTACAGAGAAACAATCTGTTTCAGTAAATATTCCAGAATGGGACAAAACAAAATGTGCATTTTGCCGTAAGTGTGTGGATTTCTGCCGATATAATGCGCTTGCCATGATAAAAGAAAAGCTTTATGTTTTCAATGAGGTCTGTCACTCATGCGGCGGCTGTATGATATTATGTCCGCAGAAAGCTATTACCGAAAAGCCGAGAGAAATAGGAGTTGTTGAAACAGGTAAATCAGATGATGTAACAGTTCTGACAGGCTGTCTTAACACGGGAGAGGTTTCGGGCGTGCCTGTAATAAAAGCACAGCTTGAAAAGCTTGACGGAATCAGTGACACAATTATTGACTGTCCTCCGGGAAGTGCTTGTGTTGTCATGGAAAGCATAAAAAAAGCTGATTATTGTATTCTTGTTGCAGAGCCAACATTGTTCGGAGTGCATAATTTTCAGATGGTATTTGAGCTTGTAAAGCAGTTTAAAAAGCCGTTTGGAGCAGTTCTGAATAAGAGTATTGAAAATGATAATCCTGCAAGGAAATTCTGTGAGGCTAATAATATCCCTGTTCTCACTGAGTTTCAATATGACGAAAAGTTGGCAAAGCTTAATTCTGATGGGCTGATTGCTGTTCGTGAGTGTGAAGCTTATGCTGAAAAATTCAGACAGCTTTTATCGGCAGTAAAGGAGGCAGTTTTATGAAACAGCTCCTTATTCTAAGCGGAAAGGGCGGAACAGGTAAAACTACCGTTTCATCAGCTTTAATTGCACTAAGCGGAGCAAAAGCCTTTGCTGACTGTGATGTTGACGCACCTAATCTTCATCTTGTAACAGCACAGGATATCAAGCCGCAGACAAGTGATTATTATGGATTTCAGAAAGCATATATAGATTCTGAGAAATGCATAAAATGCGGATTGTGCGAAAAGGTATGCCGATTTAATGCGATACATGATTTTGCTGTGAATGTTTCGAAATGTGAGGGCTGCGCGGTATGCTCTGAAATCTGCCCCGTTAATGCAATAGAAATGAAGGACTTTTCATCCGGCGAAATGATGTTATATAAAGATGAAGACAGAACATTTTCAACTGCAAAGCTTAAAACGGGAAGCGGATCGTCAGGTAAACTTGTGACAGCGGTAAAAAAACAGCTTAAAGATAATTCGGAAAATCCTGAATTTGCAATAATAGATGGTTCACCTGGAATAGGTTGTCCTGTCATTGCATCAATCAGCGGTGTTAATATGGTTCTGATTGTTGCAGAGCCTACTGTTTCAGGAATTTATGACATGAAAAGAATTATTGTAACAGCAAAAAAATTCGGCACCAAATGCGCTGTATGTATCAATAAATATGATGTTAATGAGAGTAAATCTGATGAAATTGAGGAATACTGCAATTCAATAGACATAAGAGTTTTAGGTAGAATACAGTATGATAAAACTGTTTTAATGGCAGTAAATAACTGCAAAAGTATAGCTGAATACCCTGAAAGTTCTGCTGCAAAAGCAATTGAAGAAATATGGGGTCAAATAAAAATTATATTATTTTAAGGAGAGTTTATTATGAAAATAGCAACAGCAAGCGAAGGAAAAATGGTAACAGAGCATTTCGGACATTGCGAGGGCTTCAACATTTTTGATACTGAAAACGGAAAAATAACAGGAAGTGAATTTGTTCCGAACCCGGGACATAGACCTGGCTTTCTTCCAGTTTTCCTTGCTGATAAGGGCGTAAAGGTTATTATATCCGGTGGAATGGGACAGGGTGCAATTGATATTTTCAATGAAAAGGGCATTGAAGTTATAACTGGTGCGTCAGGTGTTGCTGAAGATGTGGTTAATAGCTATTTGCATGGCAAGCTTAAATCAACAGGCTCTGTTTGTCATGAACATCAGCACCATGATGAATGCGGACAATAAGTTTTAAAAAGAAGCTGTATTATGCGTAAAAAGACGTAAGATACAGCTTCGTCTTTTTAAATAATAGTGTATTATTATTTGGAATAATTGTTAAACTGTTCCGATAGCTCATGTAGTAATGACGCTTACAATTATGCTAAATGCAATACTTGCCGATAAAGTAATAGTCAGCCATGGATATATATCTATGGCTGACTATTACTTGAATGTTCTTATAAACTAAGGAACCGCCGTATACCGAACGGTACGTACGGTGGTGTGAGAGGTCGGCTAATCAACTAATGGTTAGCCTCCTACTCGATAAGTTATTTAAGATAATTAATTAAAAATACATTAGTGTTTTCAATTGCTTTTACAGAGCCGGAATCAGAAAAACCGCACATAAAAGAATAATTCCTAAAATAATAGGGACTAATCGCCTTGACATAATATCATCCTTCCGGAAGGCTTATTAAAATTCCATTTTCTTTTCGAGATAAGCAACAAGATCGTTTATATTTACACGTTCCTGTTCCATTGTGTCACGGTCACGTACTGTTACACAGTTATCTTTTTCAAGAGTATCAAAATCATATGTGATACAGAAAGGTGTTCCTATTTCGTCCTGTCTGCGGTAACGTTTGCCGATTGTTCCTGCCTCGTCAAATTCAACCATGAATTTCTTTGAAAGCATATGGTAAACTTCTTCAGCCTGTGGTGTAAGCTTCTTTACAAGAGGGAGTACTGCAGCCTTGAAAGGAGCGAGAGCAGGATGAAAATGCATTACTGTTCTTATTTCTTTTTTCTCATTGCCGTTTTTATCAACAGTAGTAAGTTCTTCTTCATCATAAGCTTCTGTTACTATTGAAAGGAAGAGTCTTTCAACGCCGAGGGACGGTTCTATTACATATGGGATATATTTTTCATTTGTTTCAGGATCAAAGTATTCGAGTGATTTTCCGCTTGTATTTATATGCTGTGTAAGGTCGTAGTCGGTTCTGTCGGCAATACCCCAAAGCTCGCCCCAGCCGAACGGGAAGAGATATTCGAAGTCTGTTGTTGCCTTTGAATAGAAGCAAAGCTCCTCAGCATCGTGGTCACGGAGTCTCAGGTTTTCTTCCTTTATGCCGAGACTTAAGAGCCAGTCCTTACAGAAGCCTCTCCAGAATGAGAACCATTCGAGGTCAGTGCCCGGTTTGCAGAAAAATTCAAGCTCCATCTGTTCAAATTCTCTTACGCGGAATATGAAGTTACCCGGTGTAATCTCATTTCTGAATGATTTACCTATCTGTGCAACACCAAAAGGTACTTTCTTTCTGCTTGTACGCTGAATATTTGCGAAGTTTACGAAAATACCCTGTGCTGTTTCAGGACGGAGGTATATTTCTGATTTTGAATCGTCTGTTACACCCTGAAATGTCTTGAACATAAGGTTGAACTGGCGTATGTCAGTAAAGTTTGCTTTTCCGCAGTCAGGGCATGTGATTCCTTTTTCTCTGATATATGCAAGCATCTGTTCATTTGACCAGCCGCTTGGGTTTGTGCCGTCAAAGTTTTCTATAAGGTTGTCTGCTCTGTGGCGTGTGTGACATTCCTTACAGTCCATTAACGGGTCGGAAAAACCGCCTATATGACCTGAAGCTACCCATGTCTGCGGATTCATAAGTATAGCACTGTCAAGACCGACATTGTATTTGTTTTCCTGTACAAATTTCTTAAGCCATGCTTTTTTTATGTTGTTTTTAAGCTCAACACCAAGAGGACCGTAATCCCATGTGTTTGCAAGACCGCCGTAAATTTCAGAGCCCGGGTATACAAAGCCTTTTGATTTACATAGATCAACGATTTTATCCATAACCTTATCATTGTTTAACATAATAAAATACCGTCCTTATAAAATAGTTATCAAATTATATTTTATGATAAATAAGAGACAATGTCAAGTAGTTTTTGATTTTAGACATACAAATCGTTACTATTTAAGCCACTGCGGTTAAGTTATTTGTTTTGCGGAGACTTCAGTCCGGCACGAATCGACCGGGCTTTGCGGTCGCGCCTTTAACCTTCGGTCAGATATCCATAATTCATACATATGTTTGAATAGTAACCGTAAAACAGTTAAAAATTAAGAAAAAACAGTGGTATTGTGTGCGCTTTTGTGGTATAATAATATTTTGTTTTATGGATAGTCCCATTTATTATCAACATTAGGAGGAATAAAATGCTAAATAAACGTAGTGTTGGTTCAAAGGATATTTTTAAATATTTATGCTTTGCTTTTTTAATAATTCAGATACTGACGATAGTATGTCTGAACTTAACAAAATCAGAACAATTACTTGAATATGATTCTTCGCTTGTATTGCGTCATGCTGTGGAAATGTGGTCGTATAAAACTGTTTTTTTGCCGGATTTCGGAATGACATCTTCGCTGGAGATTGATTGTGCGGCGTTCTGGGCTGCACCTCTGTATATTCTGACGAATAATATTTCGCTCTCATATACAATAGTTCATACGGTATGTCTGTTTATTGTGCTGTACACAGTAAATGCTGTTCTTTCTCAGAATGATGTAAAACCTATGGTAAGGTTTATTACAATGTCAGTTATTATTACTCCGTATACATCCGGCCAGCTTGAGTATATGAACATGCTTTTTATTTCAGCAGGTCAATATGAATTTCGTCTGATTACCGTTTTACTTTTGCTTTATTTTACAGGACTTGATATAAAGAAAACTCCTAAAAAGAAATGGATACCTATGATGGTACTGTTTCTGTTCTTTTTGACAGTTACTACAGTATCATGCGGTACGTATGTACCTGTTCTTATCGTAGGTCCTTTTATATGCGGGCTGATTATCTCATGGATAATAAAAAAGAAAATCTGTGTTATTGATTTTACTACTGTTTTTTTAATGGGAAGCGGTGTAGTATCAGTAATGTCTTTAATGATACGCATTAAGATGAATATTGGTGCATCATCAAACGGGTATCTTCTTTGTGCAGCGCAGAATTTTACTGACAATCTGTTTTCATGCCTTTCAGGGATTCTGATTATACTTGGCGGATTGCCTCAGGAAACGAATGTTGGTGCGGTTACAATATCCGGAATTGCAAGCGTGATTAAATTTTTAGGATGTATTTCAATATTATTTTTTGTATACAGGTGCTGTACAAAGAGCGAAAAAATAAAAAAAGACAACTATTTTCTGTATTCTATATGCTTTGCGGTGTGCAATCTGCTTGTACTTATTATTTCAGATACAAGGTATGGTTCAATTGTTTTTGAAAGTCGTTATCATATTATCTGGCTTATAGTTATTTTCATGCTGTTCGGTGTATGCCTTGACAGGTATCTGAAAACAAACAACGAAATACTTAACAGAAACCTGATAATTACTATAATTATATGCTGTCTTTTTGCAGTAAACAGTGAGAGCTACAGTAAGCTTTTTAATATGAAAAGTACGGAACTGGAGATTAAAGCCGTTGAAATATTAGAGGAAAAAAATGTTGATACGGTTTTATTCTATGACGTAACTTATGGTGCTGCGGTGTCACATGTATTGCGTGCAAAAATGCCTGAAATAAAAAGCGGCCTTTCGTCGTTTATAGTGGGTAGATCATTTTGACCACTTGATAAAAATCACATAATAGAGTATCATTTAATATAAAGATTAATCTACAGAAAGGTACACTATTATGTTTGATAATACAACACTC
>JAEWXO010000005.1 GCA_023458875.1 Bacillota bacterium
CAGATGGAAAACAAAATACCAGACGAATGGCTAGAGATGATTTCTAATCAGGAATCCAGCGGAAAAAGTGCAGCATCATGGTGCAGAACCAACGGAAGAAAAGATTGAGGATATTCTAAGCAACAATCAGAAGCTGTCAAAGGCGATGAAATAATATTTTAGTTTGTATAAAAAAACAACGCACTAAGAAAGTACGCTGTTTGTAAATGATTGTCATGTACATAGTCTTGAATAAGATATTATTCCAAAACATTTAATTTATTTTTTGCCAAAATGACATATTTTCCTCAAAGAGTAGTAAAATGATTGACTTAGTTAGTAATTTATGATATAATCAGTACCAGTTAATAAAAAAAGAAAGCACCCACGAAATATATAATGTTTTGGTCGACATCATATATTTAATAATCAAAGCAGATGAAGACACCATCTGAATGACTTAGTGAATGTTATACTTGTGTTATTATAACGCATCGAATAGATATTGTCAAGTCCTCAGGATGTATCATTTTCATCTGAGGGCTTGTTTTTTTGTTATAGATCAGTAGCTTGACAATAGAATAGTGACTTAAAATACGTTAAACTTTACTCGAGCCGAGGAAAGCATACTCCATGACTATCTGGGAAAAATCCTGAATGTGATGAAATGTTATTGAAACAAAGATACGAGCGATAAATATGCTCTTCAAAATCAAGATAGCTACTTGAAGGCGATGACAGCCAAAGTGGTAATGATACTTCCGGTAACGGCTAAATCATAAGAATGAGTATATGTTTAAACCTATGTGATTAACAGCTGTCAATCACATAGGTTTAAAAGTACAGGGGCGGTAAGAATCGAACTCACGTCAAAGGTTTTGGAGACCCCTATTCTACCATTGAACCACGCCCCTAAATAGCTGAGTGTATAAAAGTCACAATCAACGTTAATCATTATAACATAGTTTATTTAAAATGTCAATTGGTTTTTGAAAAATATTTTTAATATTTTATTAAAAGGCGAGTTTGTTATAAATATGTAAAATAGGTATAATTATCGTATAAATTATATAGAACAGAGGCGAATGCATTGAAAAAAATAGTAATAGTAGCTGCTCTTGTGGTAGCAGTAATTATCTGTATTACAATACTGGCAATTATCATAAAAGGTATCAGTGAAAAATCCGACAAGTCAATTGACAGTCAGAAAAGTATTACGGTTACAGAAACAAGTAAATCCACAAACGTAACAACTGCGACATCAAAAAAATATTTCCGGACAAAAAGTCAGACTTTGGAATCATCTGATAAATCAGATCCGTTACCGGCAACATCAGCAGAACTTCAGCCCGAATCCGGGACTCTGACAGCCGTGCCCGAAACCCAGCCGGAGACTGTATTTGTACATCCGGAACCGTTACCACCGGAACCACAGCCCTCACCACATCCGGAACCGTTACCACCTGAACCGCAGCCGGAGCCGCAGCCCGAACCGGTGCCGCCTCCGCAGCCTGTGACTCCTTCGGACAGTCAGACGGGATTTCAGGCTGATATATTAAGAATTGTCAATGACAGACGCAGGGAAGCAGGAGTGCCGGAACTGTCAGGAAATGCAATGCTTAATCAGGCAGCGCAGATACGTGCATCAGAGCTTCCGGATAACTTTTCTCATACAAGGCCGGATGGACAATCATGCTTTTCCGTATTTGACGAGCTTGGCATATCTGCAATGGCAAAAGGTGAAAATATAGCTGCCGGTCAGCAAACAGCAGACGAGGTAATGAATGCCTGGATGAACTCAGAGGGGCATAGAAAAAATATACTGAATCCTGATTATACATCACTTGGTGTCGGGCTTGTTCAGACATCATCAGGTTATAACTATTACTGGACGCAGGTTTTTGCCGGATAGTGTCGGTTCCTCTTGAAGTGCTGAAATGCTTTAGGAGGAACATTTTTTTGTATATTTAATACCGCTGTATTGAATAAAATATTTCTATAAATGAACAATAAATGATTAGAAACTTTGAAAACAATGTGGTATAATTAAAATGGCGACAAGTGTAGCTTCAACTATTTGCGTTTTTTACAAGTCAGATAAAATGCGTTATTCTTATTAGCAATGATAACACATAGTTAAGAAGGAGCGAAAAATATGAAAAAGGTCAAACGTCTATTGGCAATCCTGATGGGATTATCTATGGTTGCGGGCAGTGCAGTGCAGGGTACAGATATTAATATAAGTGCAGATGCAGGGGAAAAGCCACCTGAAATATTCGAGGATGAGGTTGTATTCCCGGACCCTGATTCATTCAGCTATGATGATGTTGAGGTAAACTTTGCAAAGGCACTTCAGTATGTACTTTATTTTTATGATGCAAACAAGTGCGGGCGTGATATCGATCCTGAGACAGGTGAAAAGTTAAAGCAGCTTGAATGGCGCGGAGACTGTCATACAGAGGATTATAATATTCCGCTTAAACCGGTAGAAGAAGATGGCGCTGATGCAAAATACGGAACTAATCTTTCTCAGGAGTTTATTGATAAATATAAAGATATTCTTGATCCTGACGGTGACGGATTTATTGACTGCGGCGGGGGTATGCATGATGCAGGTGACCATGTAAAATTCGGGCTCCCGGGTTCATACGCAGCATCAACACTGGGCTGGGGTTATTATGAGTTCAGAGATGCATATGAGGATACGGGTACACAGGAACATATGGAGGATATTCTTCATTGGTTCAATGATTTTTATATGAAGGGTACATATCTTGATGAAGACGGAAAAGTAATTGCATTCTGTTATCAGGTAGGTGAAGGAAACAATGACCATAACTACTGGTGCCCTCCTGAGCTTCAGAGTACAGAAATGCTTCTTAACTTTGCAAGACCGGCGTACTTTGCAACGGTTGATACACCGGCTTCCGATATGTGTGCCGGAACAGCGGCATCACTTGCAATAAATTACCTTAACTTTAAGGATACAGAACCTGAATATGCAGAGGAAAGTCTGAAAAAAGCTATAGCACTTTATGATTTTGCTGCAGAGACCCATAAGGAAGCGGATGACAGCACCAAGGTTTTAAGTCTTGGATATGACGGCGGTTTCTACAATTCAAGCTACGACTATGATGAGCTTGCATGGGCAGCTGTATGGCTCAACATCTGTACAGGTGAACAGCAATATATTGATGATATTATTTCTGTTGATACATCACAGATGACCGAAACAGGCGGCTACAAATATACAGGATATATCAAGCGAATCATCGAAACGACAGGAAGCACATGGCAGAATATCTGGGTGCACTGTTGGGATACGGTATGGGGCGGAGTTTTTGCCAAGCTCGCACCTATTACCAACAATGAGCGTGACTGGTTTATATTCAGATGGAATCTTGAATTCTGGTCAGGTAAACCGCATCTGAAGACAGCAGGACTGGCAGATGAAATATGGAATATGGATTATCAGCATATCAAGGAAATTGATCAGAATGATAAAACATATCTTTTAAAAACACCTGCAGGCTTCTCAATGCTTAATGAATACGGCTCATGCCGTTACAATACAGCGGCAGGTCTTTGCGCTGCTGTATACAGAAAAGAAACTGCAAAATTTGACGGAGAAGAATATACGGGATTTACCGACTGGGCAGAGGAACAGATGGAATACATAATGGGTAAAAACCCTATGAATCGTCCTTATATCGTAGGATATTCACCGACTGCCGCATCTCATCCTCACCACCGTGCATCACATGGATCATCAACATTCAGCATGGATAACCCTGTTACTCAGTCGCATACACTCTGGGGCGCACTTGTAGGAGGCCCTGATGCAAAGGACTGGCACAGAGATATTACAAAGGATTATGTATATAACGAGGTGGCAGTTGACTATAATGCTGCAGTAGTAGGAGATCTTGCAGCATTGTATCACTACTACGGAACCAAAGACATGAAGCCTGAAGAAAATTTTCCACCTAAAGAAACAGACGGGGACAAATACTGGATTGAAGCGCTTATTAATCAGGAAAACATTGAAAGAACACAGTATACAGTAAGAGTACATTATGAATCAAAACAGCCGCCTAAATATCTGACAGAAAGCCTTAAGGCACGTTATTATTTTGATATCAGCGAGCTTGTAAAAGCCGGTCAGAATATTGATGACGTAAAGGTTGAAGTGTACTATGATGAGGTTCAGTCAACGACAGATATGAAGCGTTCAGCAAAGGTGTCACAGCCTATTCATTTCAAAGACAATACTTACTATGTTGAAATGGACTGGACAGGTACATTGTGGCGTGGTTCAAGAGAGCTCCAGGTCGGTATTATTGTAGGACAGGATGCAAATTACGAGAGTAACTGGGACGCTACAAATGATTACAGCCGTAATAGTCTTGTTCTCAGTGATGATTTCGGCGATACGGACAGAATCCCGCTGTACTTTGAAGATGAGCTTGTGTATGGTCATCCGCCGGTTGACGGAACCAACAGTGATCCCGAAGTAACTACAAAAGCAACGACAAAGACTGACGATACAAAATATATTTATGGTGACGTTAATTTAAGCAGTGTTGTCGATGTTACGGATCTTACTGTGCTTAGCCTGTATCTTCTGGATGATACAAAGCTTGAAGGCAAGGCATTGATTCAGGCAGATACAAATGGGGACGGAAAAGCAAATATAGCAGATCTTGCAACATTAAAGCAGTATATAATGAAGGATCCGATAACACTTGGCCCTAAAAAGTAAATCAGATTTATTATAATTTAAAAAGGGTTATCTCAGTTACTTTGAGATAACCCTTTTTATAAATATTCGCTTTTAACTGGCAGAGTAAATCGTCACCCTTGCTATGTGACAGTTTAGCCTGTTGAAAAAAATAAATATCCATGGTAATTTATTTAAGGATTATTTGTAACTGTTCAGGACTTCAAACTTCAAGGGCATAAAAAACACTGCATCAAAAAAGGATAAAGTAAAATATGGTCAGGAGCTTATGCATAAGCTTGGTATAATTGACATAGCGGACAATGATATAAATGAGGTTTCAGGCGGGCAGCTTCTGGAGAGGCTCAAATACAGCCAGCAAAGAAGGAAGCGGTCTCGGCCTTTATATTTGCCTGCAGCTGATGAACAAAATGAATGGCGAAATATTTGCAGAAAACAGAAGCAGCACAATGGCCGTTACTCTGGTATTTGCTAAATCATAGGAGGATTTTTATGAAAATTAAGGCTATAAAAAACAATAAAAAAGAATATATTGAGCTGCTTCTTCTGGCAGACGAACAGGAGAGCATGATTGACCTTTATCTTGAAAGAGGAACACTGTATGTACTTGATGATAACGGTGTAAAAGCACTTTGTGTTGTAACCGACGAAGGTGACGGAATACTTGAGATAAAAAATATAGCAACAGAGCCCGAATATCAGCGTAGAGGATACGGAAAAAAGCTGATTGACTTTGTTGCTTCAGAGTACTCAGGAAAATATAAGATTCTGCAGGTAGGTACGGGTGAGAGCAGAATTACAATTCCGTTTTATGAAAACTGCGGCTTTAAAAGATCACATGTAGTAAAGAACTTCTTTACAGATAATTATGATCATGAGATGTATGAGGACGGAGTTATGCTCAGGGATATGATATATCTGAGGAGAAATCTTTAGTCAGTGATTGGTTAATATTCAGCAAATACGGTTAAGTTATCAATTTAGTATGGATTTTGATTGAAACGGCACTGACCGGGCTTTGCGGTAGCGCCTTTGACTTTCGCTAATATATATTAACCGCTTTATGGTGCGGCATGATATTAACGCTTATTTTATATTTTAGGCGAAATCACCGCTGCAACCCACATATTTATGGGTTGCAGCGGTGAGTTCTTCTTTTTTAGGTGTCAGACCCGGAATTATACTGTACCGGTTACAACCAGATGACTAATACCAGGCTCTACTGTCCATTCTCCGGTTACAGGGTCCTGGGTGTAGGTTGCAGCAGGAACTGTAATGTTATCTCCAGCAGTTTCAAATTCACCTGTAGTGGTATCGTAAGTGTAGTCTGTACCGAGGACCCAATTGGATCCATTAAAGATGACGGTAATAGGATTTAGTATAGGGTTGAATTGGTCTGTTATAACAATAGTATCTGTTAATTCTGCTGGCGTGTTGCCGAAGTTTTCAATAATGAAGGTATAGGTTATCTGCTCGTTTTCAGTTACATTTACAGGACATAGCGATTTGCTGATGTTTAATATTGGGGCATCCTGAGTACTGATTGTCGCGGTAATTTCGATAGGAGATGATAGTCCTCCACCTGTAATTGTTGCTGTATTTGTAATATCAGATCCCGCAGACAGTTGTGCATATTGGTTTACAGTAGCTTCATAAATAATAAGTGCATCACTATCAGCAGGGATGTTTACCGGGTTAAAGACTAGTGGCGGTCCGGGTGTAACGGTTGGAACTGTTGTTTGCAATACACCATTGACATAATATTTTATAGATCCAGTTACATATGTCAAAGGTGTATAAGCCGATAGGCCACGGCCTAAGTCATCTTCGATGTTTAGGTTAAGTGCCGTTGATCCTGAGTTGACAATACTTATAACATAGGTTATATTGTCGTCTGCAACATATTTATCTTTAACAGCTGTTTTTTTGGCAGAAATAACTTCTAATATCTCTCCGGTAACAATGTTGGAATTTATCGTATTGCCGTTATATGATAAGGATGCTTTGTTCGTGAACTTGGCCATAAAAAAACCTCCTATAACTTTTTAAGGAAACTTTCCTCTATTCTTATTATATGATAAGGTAATTATATTGACACTTAATAACAGGCAGAGCTTTGAAAATAGTATTTTCATATGCAGTTTTATAAAAAATTATATATAGATATAGCTAAAAACTATGGCTACATATAATTAAATGGTGTTACCTTATTTAACAAAAGTTGTGATATACTTATTATAATAATAAAAAAACGGGCAGTACTTATGAAAGAAAAAATTATCAGACAGAGGACAGTGTCTTCTGTCAGTAAAATAAAAATGATTTTAAAAAATAATGTCCAAATGTATTTTAAAGGGGTTAAGTTATGAAAACAGCTGAATTGTTTAAAAACGGTACGGTTATGTCGTTTGAGGTGTTTCCTCCGAAGCCTACTGATGATATTAAAGGAATATATGAAACTCTTGACGGATTGTCAGGACTTAAGCCGGATTTTATAAGTGTTACATATGGTGCCGGCGGAGGTGCGAATTGTTCAAAAACACTGACAATAGCGTCAGATGTAAAAAATAAATACGGAATTGAGAGTGTGGCACATCTGCCTTGTATAGGGCTTAAACGTGAAAATGTTCTTGAAATTCTTGAGAAATTCAAAGAAAACGGCATTGAGAATATCCTTGCACTCAGAGGAGATATTTCTGAAGAAAATTCTGTTACAGGAGATTTCAGCCATGCAGATGAGCTTATAAAATTTATTAGTCAGAACGGTAATTTTAATATTCTTGCAGCGTGTTATCCTGAGGGACATCCGGAGAGTAAAAATATTGTTGAAGATATATATAATCTGAAGCGCAAGGTGGATGCGGGTGCAGATCATCTGGTAACACAGCTTTTCCTTGACAATAATTACTTTTATACGTTCAGAGAGAGAACAGTACTTGCAGGGATAAATGTTCCGATAGAAGCCGGAATCATGCCGGTGACCAATAAAAAACAGATAGAGCGAATGGTTAGAATGTGCGGAGTGGAACTGCCGAAAAAGTTTATGACCATGATTCAGAAATACGAAAACAATCCTGAAGCATTGCGTGATGCAGGGATAGCGTACGCCATTGATCAGATAGTGGATCTTATTTCACATGGCGTTGACGGGATACATCTGTATACCATGAACAAGCCGTATATTGCACAGAAAATTCATGAGGCTGTTTTCAGGCTTCTGCCGGCATAAAAATTCCCCGTGCCTTTTTATTTTGTAAGGCACGGGGAAATTTTAAGGATTTCGAATCGGTACGATTCGACCGGGCTTTGCGGTCGCCTGGACTTCGCTTGTATACCTGTATCAGCCAATATGTTTGAGTTAAGATTTTGTGCCGGGGATGTCGACTCTGTGGAGTCGACCGGGCTTTCCGGTCGCCCTGGACCTTCGGACATATATCCTTACCGTACACATATGGCTGAACAGCAACATTTGATTTAATTTAAGTCAGATGACTTACGAGTTTTTTAAGTTCTTCGATATAGGTTAATGCAAAGTGGCTAAGGTCACTTTTTTCGTTTTTTATCCATCCTACGTTCATTTTTTCGTCAGTTTCAAGCGGGACGGAAATGATATTATCACCGTTTAAATTGTGGTTAAGGACGCCGGTACAAATTGTATAGCCGTTTAATCCGATAAGAAGGTTAAAAAGTGTTGCTCTGTCACTTACGTGAATAATTTTTTTATGCGGAGCAGTACTGAGAATTTCTTCGGAAAAATAAAAGGAATTGTATTCGCCCTGTTCGAAGGCGAGACACGGATAGTTTTCAAGATCATCGAGAGTGATTTTTTCATAACCGGCAAGCGGGTGCGATGAGCTTATAAAAACATGCGGATTTGCTGTAAACAGAGGTGTAAAAACAAGGTGACTTTCTTTAAGAAGCTTTGTAATTACCTTTTCGTTAAAATCATTCAGATAAATAATCCCTATCTGACTATGAAAATTTCTGACGTCTTCTATAATGTCGTATGTTCTCGTTTCACGTATTGTCAGTTTATATTCATCTGTATCAAGTGCTGAAATAACATTTACAAAGGCATTTACTGCAAAAGCATAATGCTGTGTTGAAACGGAAAAAAGCTTTTTTGACGGCTTTTTTCCGGTGTAACGCTGCTCCATAAGCTCTGCTTGTTCTACTATCTGTCTTGCATATGATAAAAACTCAGTTCCGTCAGATGTCAGCGTGATACCCTTTGCCGAACGCTGAAAAATTTCAATTCCCGTTTCGGCTTCAACATCCCTGACGGCATTTGAGAGACTCGGCTGAGAAATAAACAGCCTTTTTGCGGCTTCCGTAATAGAACCGCATTTAACGATCATAATTATATATTTCATTTGCTGTAATGTCATTATAAATTACCTGCCAGTTCTTAATGATAGGAATATTAATATTATATAAAAATAATTATAGCATAACCGGTATATATAAACAAGGAAGTTATAAAAATTATAGCATACTTATATTTCCGGAGTTTACTATTCAGCCGCTATGGTTAAGTTATTGGATTTTGCAGGGATTTCGATTCTTCGGAATCGACCAGGCTTTGCGGTCGCCTGGACTTCGCTTATATATTTGCCTCACTTTGTGGTATGGCTGAATAGTAACGTATCCGCAGATCTGAAACATATTTTTACATCAAATCAATTGACAGTGATATATTTAAAGATGTATAATATTTGAATAAGAACGGCTATATGAAGGTTGTTCCCAGATGTTAAATAATGACAAATATGAAAAGGGGTTAGATTATATGAAAAAAACAGTTCTTTTTTTGATACTTGATCAATTCGCTGACTGGGAGACTGCATATATTTCATCAGCCATTGCTCCGTTAGGTCAGGGGGATTATGAGGTCAAAACGGTTTCACTTACAAAAGACAGTGTTACATCAATAGGCGGATTTAACGTAATTCCTGATTACGATATTGAATCGGCACCGGAAGATTATGAAGCGCTGATTCTCATCGGGGGAATGACATGGAGAAAAGAAAATGCCCAAAAGGTAAAGATTCTTGTAGATGACTGTATAAAAAAAGGAAAGGTGCTTGCGGGAATATGTGATGCCTGTGCTTTTCTTGCTAAATCGGGCGTTCTTAACAACGTATATCATACAAGCAATTCACTTGATAATATTAAGCAGTGGGCAGGCGATACATATACAGGAGATGAAAAATATATCTGTAGTCAGGCTGTAAGTTATAATAATATTATAACAGCAAATGGTTCTGCAACTCTGGAGTTTGCAAAAAAAGTCCTGATTGCCATAAATATTGCAAGTAATGATAAAATAAATGAGTGGTATGACTTCCATAAGCTTGGGCAATTTGCAGCACCGTGGCCAAGCTATTAAGGATTAATAACTATTCTTGTAACCTATAACGAAGAAAATGAGTAAACATAAAGAGCACATTCCTGCTGAATCAAACAGGAGTGTGCTCTTTATAATATGGTTTTTATGCCGGAGAACAACATTTTATAAAACATGCCTGACTTTTTTGAAGCTGGCATATTCAGCTCGATTATTCTGTTTATTTGTTATCCTTCTGTCTTATTTCAACGCGTCTTATTTTACCGCTGATTGTCTTTGGAAGAGCGCTTACAAATTCGACAATTCTCGGGTACTTATAAGGTGCTGTATGGGTTTTTACGTAGTTCTGAATTTCCTTTTTGAGTTCCTCGCTGCCCTCAACGTCCTTTGTGAGAACAATAGTAGCTTTAACAACCTGCCCTCTTACCGGGTCAGGAGTACCGGTGATTGCACATTCAAGGACGTAAGGAAGCTCCATGATAACACTTTCGATTTCAAAAGGTCCGATGCGGTAGCCTGATGATTTTATAACATCATCGATTCTGCCTACAAACCAGAGATAACCTTCCTCGTCACGGGTTGCCTGATCACCTGTATGATAATAGCCGTCGTACCATGCTTCCTTTGTCTTTTCTTCATTAAGGTAGTATCCGAGAAAAAGTCCGCATGGAACTTTTTTACCTGTTCTGATGCAGATTTCACCTGTTTCACCGTTTTTGCATTCCTTGCCTTCGCTGTTGATAAGAACAACGTCGTAAAGCGGAGTAGGCTTGCCCATAGAGCCGATTTTCGGGGTTGTTCCTACAAGGTTTGCAATGGAAAGTGTAGTTTCAGTCTGGCCGAAGCCCTCCATAATTTTCAGGCCTGTAGCCTTGTGGAACTGATTATAAACCTCAGGGTTCAGAGCCTCACCGGCTGTTGTTGCGTACTCAATAGAGGAGAGATCGTATTTGCTTAAATCCTCCTTGATAAAGAAACGGTACATTGTAGGAGGTGCGCAGAATGTCGTGATATTGTATTTTTTGAACATCGGGAGAATATCATCTGAAACGAAGCGGTCAAAATCATAGGTGAATACAGCCGCCTCACAGAGCCACTGACCATAAAGCTTGCCCCACAGAGCCTTTCCCCAGCCTGTATCTGAAATAGTGAAGTGAAGTCCGTCAGGGTTTACATTATGCCAGTACTTTGCTGTAATATAATGTCCCAAAGCATATTTGTAGGAATGTGTCGCGATTTTAGGATAACCCGTTGTACCTGAAGTAAAGAACATAAGCATAGGGTCATCACCGCAGGCAGTATGCTCATTACGATTATAAATGTCGCTGCAAAGTGCCATTTCACTGTTGAAGTCTGACCAGCCTGCTTTCTTTTCACCTACAGAGATTTTTTTAAGTTCAGGGAATTCCTTCGAAGCAAGATCAACCTGTTGGGAAACGTCACCGTCTGAGGTGCAGACGATTGCCGAAACGCCGGCTGCCTTGAATCGATATGAAAGGTCATGTTCAACAAGCTGATTTGTTGAAGGGATAGCAATAGCACCGATTTTGTGAAGGGCTAAAATACTGAACCAGAACTGATAGTGACGCTTGAGAATAAGCATAACTCTGTCGCCCTTTTTTATTCCAAGAGATTCGAAATAATTTGCTGTCATATTGCTGTATTTTCTCATATCGCCGAATGTAAAACGGTGTTCGCTCTTATCGTTTCCTACCCACATCATAGCAAGCTTATCAGGGGTTTTTGATGCAATTTTATCAACACAGTCAAATGCAAAATTGAAGTGGTTTTCGTTTTTGAACTTGATTTCCTCAAGTACACCGTTCTCGTCAGTTTTTGTCTTTATAAATTTGTGTGCAACCGTAGCTTCATCAGGTCGGATAATGGTCGGCTCAAATTCTACTTCGCCGGCTTTTGTTGACTCAGGTGTTGTTTTTACAACAAAGGCATAAATTTTACAGTCATTTCCGCCAAGTGCAGTCAATGCATGAGGATAGGAGCTGTTATAGTAAATGGTATCGCCTTCATTGAGGATTTCTTTTTTGCCGTTTATTTCGATAGCAAGCTTACCTTTGATTACAACGTCAATTTCCTGTCCGTCATGGGAACTGTAGGCCGGTTTGTTATCAGGGTCATATGGAATAGTAACATAAAAAGGCTCAACAATTTTGCCTTTGAAGCGCGGTGCAAGGTTGTCATAAACAAAGCCTGTGTTCTTGTGGATTCGCATACCTTCACCTTTTTTTGTAACAGTATAAAGGGACAGGTTAGGGCTGCTTCCTTCAAGTAGGTCCTTCATTTCAACGCCGAATATATCAGCACACTTGTAGATGAAAGTAAAGCCGAAATCAGTTTCACCTTCCTCTAGCCTTACATACTCCTCAAGAGTAAGCTCTGTTTTCTTTGCCATTTCCTCCTGCGAATATGATGCAATTTCGCGGAGAGTTCTGATTCTGTCTGCAATTTCTTTTAACTGATAGCCCATGATGATTAATTCCTTTCGTATTTATTTTTATAGATATAATAGATAGAAATTTGTCAGGGCAATAAAAAATCGCCCCAAACAATAAATTTGTTTGAGACGAATAAATATTTTTTATCCGCGGTACCACTCAAATTGCGTTTTCACGCCACTCATAGGATTCTATCAAATCCCTTATCTTAACGCGACATCACGGGAAGCGCCTACACATATGTTTCGGACTTCCAGCTCAGAAGTGATGGGCAAATAATAACTTAAAAGTGCCGCCTTTCAGCATACAGCGGCTCTCTGTGACCTTTAACGTTAACTGCCGTCTTCGTCATTGCCTTTATAATTGATATGATATCATCTTTGTTTTAGTTTGTCAAGAGGTTTTTGAAATTTTCTTCGAAAATTTACGGAGGCCGGCACTTAATAAAATATACCTGTGGTTTACTTGATTTCCCTGAAATCATATGCTATAACCCGGGTTTGTCACTTAAATAACCGCAAAAATAAAAAAAGGACCTGTTATAAAAAAGCTGCCGACAACAGTCGACAGCTTTTATGGTCAGATTCTTTCAATTAACTCTGCTGATTTTTTTATTGAGTGTATACATCTTTTTACATATTTCTCCTCGTTATGCGCGGGAATAATAACCGATACCTTATTCGCATTTTTCACATTCAACCGCCCCTGGATTTTGATTTATCATATTGATAACGCTGATAATTTACATATCATTATATATTCTTCTTCATTTTCACCGACGATTTCAAAGCCTGCGTTTTTATACATTTTAACTGCAAAGTTTATTTTCTGAACTGCAAGAGAGGCCTGTTCATATCCGTTTTCCTTCAATAACAGGAGCATTTTTTTCATCATTTCCGTACCTATTCCAAGGCCGCGGAATTCCTTATACAGCGAAATGGCAAACGACGGAGTATTTTCGTCAACATGACCGTAATCGTTCATTATCCTCACCCATACAGCACCTACCACTTTTCCTTCTGTTTCAGCAACCAGGCATCTGTCATCAATGCTGTTTCCAAAATCAGAAATATAAACCTGCAGATCCGGTGAATCAATTATGCTTTTCGGAGGAGCTTCTGTTCCTTCAGGCAAAAAAATTGCCTCATATAAAAAGTCATTAAGGAGATGGGTTTCATCTTTTTTTAGTTCTCTTATAATGTAATTCATATTTACCTCAGATCTATAATTCACTGTATGAACTTTGCCCCTTTGTTTTTCAGAATACGCTTATATTTTTCTGCTTTTTTAGGAAGCATTGTCTGAACAGCAGATTCATTAATGATAACTTTAAAGCCGTTTTTCAATCCACCAAGTGCAGTAAGAGCGACGCATCCTCCGCCGTCCAGACCGGTCAGTTCAATTTCATCTATTTTAATTTCATTAAGAACTTTTATTAAGTCAGGGTTTGAAAAAGCATCACCCTCATATTTTATGATAATGTTGTCAGATACAACATTAACCTCTTCGGCTATCTCAGCTTCAACAGATCCATAAAATGCTTTTACCGGTGCAAGCCTGTTTAAAAAGTTATTTTTCATAATATTGCAGACATAAAAGACATTTTCACTTTCATACTCAGCTATTCTTTCATTTACTGCCTTAATAAGCGCGTCTTTTTCATACTTAAAGAATGAGGAATGATTTTTTCCTACACAAATATTCTGCATATCAACTACAAACAATGCTCTTTTCATAATTACAAATCCTTTCTGCGAATTCCGGATATTTTGATACCAGGTAAATGCATTTATTATATATCATAGTGTAGCATATGTCAATGTTTTTTCTAAAAATAATTTTTTAACATAGTCGCTTTCTTACTATTAAGGCACTACGGTAAAGTTGTTAATTTAGTAACCTTTATAACAAAAACCCTCCCCGGACCGTTTCATACCAACCGGTACTGACGATGCGGGGAGGGTTTATTTGATATTTTTCGGATTTATAATGCATTTCTGTCTGGTAAACAGGAAAATCTTTTTAACATACTAATCTTCTGATAAGAATTCTTCCAGATCATCATAATCATTTTCTGATAGCTTTTTCATAAATGTAATAAAAGATTCTTCGACCGTTTTCATACATAAAACAGCATTTTCATAAGTTAATTCGATTGTGCTGTCGTCACCCTCCAGTTTTTTACTTAGTTTAGCTGACGGCCAACCAATCTCAACCATATCGAGAGCCTCGTTATAATTACAGAAGTCGATATCGCATATATAAACCGGGGCATCTCCGTTTGTAGCTGCTTTTGAATCGATACATACAGGATTTCCTCCAATTGTAGTTGCAAATACAATCAGACCAAGCTTTGAAAGAAATTTCCCGGGTTCAGCATCTGTATTTTCAATTAAAATATGCTCTATATCCAGCAGTGAAACATATGAATCGGTCATTTTAACATTATTAGGGTTGTAATCTTTATAGAAATCTATAAAAGAACTCACTTTATCACCTGATAAACCTTTTAGTGATTCAATTTCTTCCGGCTTTGATTTTACAAATGCATCTCTTGTTCCAAATAAATCAATAAATTTTTCCGCAATATTTTTTAGTGCCTCGTTCATTACTTTTTCCTCACTTTCGGTAATTAATTTAAATCTGAATTTTGCAAACTTAGTATGGATATCATTATAGCATAATAAAACATCAAATACAAGTATATAATGTACATTTTGACGGCGGAGGATTTGGTTGAATAAGCTTCTCTTGGTACAAGGCAATTATGTTATAGTATGAGAAAAAAATCTCGTGCTTAGTACTTATATGTCATATCTGTACAACGATGTTCTTTATCTGCAAATCCGATTTTCTTGTATATTGGATAGCCTTCTTTTGTAGCCCTTAAGTCAACTTTACCTAATCCCATATGTTTACCGTATTCAATCAGATTTTTTATTAATCTGGGGCAGAATCCTCTGCCTCTGAACTCAGGCTCGGTATAAACATTTAAGACTTCTCCATAAAAACCATTTAATAAAGCCAGGCTGGCCGGCATTTCTATAAGATGTAGAAACGCCACGGACACAATTCGTTTGTTCTCTTCTGCTACGAATGCAATTAAGTCAGATTTAAGCTGTCTTTCAAAATAATCCCGAAGTTGTCTCTCAATAAGTTCATTTTCACAATCACTTATATTCCCGAAACATTCTGTCAAAAATGCTATTCTTAATCGAATCAATTCAGCAATATCTTGTGCTGAAGCTAATCTTAAACACACAGTATCCATTATGGCTCTCCTTAATTAACAAAATCTTCTTCATTGCCGCAATTATTTAAAGCTTAATCAGTTAATTTTATTTTCTCACCCCCTTATGAAGCTTTTTAAAATTACTCAAAAATCTGTCCCGGGCGTTTTTCTTTCACTTTTGGCGGGAACTGTCTGTCAAATTCCTGGAGTTCATTTTGATCAACCTCAAAGCATTCGTCAAACTCAAGAATTCCTGAAATTCCGTCAAGAGCGTTCTGCTTCAGCGGCCTGACCATGAAAAATTCTGCTCGTTCATTTTCAGGAATTCCTTTGAGATGTATGCCGTAATCAAATGCCGCAGTAAATCCGAAACGCTGATAATAGTCAGGGTTTCCTGTTATGAAAACGGCTGTATATCCAAGCTGTTCCGCCAGCCTGAAGGTGTGATTGATAAGTGCCGAGCCTATGCCTTTTTTCTGATAATCAGGATGAACGGCAATTGGTCCGAACGAGATGAATCCATGAGTGTTTCCGTTGGAGCCGGTGAGCTGAGACAGGCTGTAAATTATGTTTCCAACTATATTTCCGTCAATCTCGGCAACAAAGTCCAGTTCTTTTATAAAGCAAGGCAGACTGCGTATATTATGAGTCAGCAGATGCTCGTCGCAGCCGGGCTTATAAACGTTCCAGAAAGCCTCGCGGGTAAGGTTTTCAACGATAAAATAATCTTTTTCAATTTCATTTCTTAAAATAATGTTCATGGTGTATTTTCCTTTCAGATTTTATTTTTTTTTAAATGAAAACTGAACACCTTAACCGTAAAAAGGCAGGGTAAAACGATACCCTGCCTTGAATTTACAATAAAAGGTCTGGTATCAATTCTGCAAATGACTGCACAAAACCAAGCTACTGAAAAATAAGAAATCAGAAGCTATATCTCATATACGGTTAAGGCGTTCATTACAGAACAATAGCCAAACAAAAACCACCTTTTAATTTTATTGATTTTATTATAACAGATATGCATTAAAATGTCAATTAATTTTTATG
Organism: Bacillota bacterium; assembly: GCA_023458875.1. Classification (GTDB taxonomy): domain Bacteria; phylum Bacillota; class Clostridia; order Oscillospirales; family Ruminococcaceae; genus HUN007. The sequence continues at coordinate 16,803 of JAEWXO010000005.1, forward strand.
CTCTTTTTTATATACTTAAGCAACGCTTCGCACCCTTCTTTAACATCATTGTATGTTTCGTCAAAATTCCCAGTATACCATGGATCTGCTATATCCCGTGGGTTTTCCGAAAAATCAAGAAGCCTTGATACTTTTCTGTTTGTATCCTCGCCGATAATTCTCATGATATTTCTGATATTCAAGCTGTCCATAGCAATGATATAATCATATTTTTCGTAGTCGGATTTTCTGAGCTGGACAGCATATTTCCCGTCAGCAGAAATTCCATACTCCGCAAGCTTTTTCTTTGTGCCTCTATGAACAGGACTGCCTATTTCCTCGGTGCTTGTTGCAGAGGATGAAACTATAAATCTGTCAGACAAGCCCCGGTTTTTTATCATGTCCTTTAAAACAAATTCAGCCATTGGAGAACGACATATATTGCCATGGCAAACAAACATTATTTTAATCATCACTAAATTCCTTCCTGAAATGCCGTGTTATGCCCCTTTATGCCCTCGTATGCCGGGTTGGTACTTTGTGTATATAATCTGGTGAAACTGGCAAACGGGGGCATATGACGGCATATCTGTGCCTTCGATAGTAGTATAATTGGAGTAAAAACCGGGGTGTTTACTACTAAGGGGTTTCGGGCTGTTTTTTACATATTCTGCTGTGGGATAACTGATTTAAAACATTTCGATAAACTTTTCTTTATACAGGAAAACTTTGTCCTTCTTTTCTTTCCAAAAAACTTGCCTCACCATTCTGTGTTGCCCATGATATTACCTTTGTAACAAAAACTGGCGTAATTATCTCTGGAATATCAAAAGGGAGTTTATATCTGTTCCATCTATCATTAGTCTTTTAATTTTTAAATAGTTTTCCCTTGCTTATCAAATATGATATCTCAGTTTTCAGTGGACAAGTTATTACATAGCTTTTATCTTCTGATGCTATATTCAAAAGATAATAATAAGAATCATCATCAAGTGATACATACCAAATATATTCTTTATCTTCTACTGTTATCCTCCTTCTTCTTTTTTTGCGAACTCCCATAGATATTCTCCTCATAGATTCTAATTTGGTATATCAAGCTGACGTAAAGAAAAATTTAAATCAGTTATACAAACTGTGATTTATAAATCTTTTTCTATATATGGTTTATTCCAAGAACCAATCTCAATCAGATTACCTTCTGGGTCGGCAATATAGCAAGTCCTCTGTCCCCATGGTTCGAGTTCTGGTTCTAATACAGGTGTTGCACCATTTTCTACAGCATTTTTAAATGCTATATCCACTTCTTCAAATGTATCAACATAGAGCGCAATTTCAGTATGGCCATTTAACCCTTTTATATATTCGTAACGTCTATGTGTCATTTTTTCAAAATCTTTTCTACCGTATAGCAAAAACAACGTTCCATCCTTAACAAGATAAACATTTGATGTATCTTCGGCTTCTTTAATTTCAAAACCAAGAACATCTCTGTAAAATCCGATCATTTTTGCCATATCTTCAACTAATAATCCGAATCCGTCTAAATGCATAATATACCTCCTCAAATTCTAATTTGTATCACTGACGTAAATAACGATTTACATCATTTCATCTTCAAAATATAATACCATTTTATCATATTTTCATTACTGTTTCAAGACGTAAACAGCCGGCTACCATCAATCTAATGAGAACTGAATGGATTTTTATTAATAAGGTCGTCATCGACTGCCATCTGAAAAGCCGGACGGAGTACACCGCGTACCGTCGTGCTGTACCCTTTCCCGTCATTCTGAAGTTTTATAAGGAACAGCTTTGCATCAGATGTCTTAACATCACATATTTTCTTTTTGCTGATCGGCTCCTTTGAAAGGATATTCTTTACAAATACGTAGTTATTATGTGTTGATGCCTTAACACCGGTTTTCGTTGCCAGGTATCTGTCCACAAGCTGCAAAACCGTCATTTTCTTTGCTGTAGGATCTGACTGAGTTTCAATGTCATAGCCAATCTGCTTTTCAAGTTCTCTGAGTGAAAGGCATGGCTTCTTTCCGGCCGGAAGCCTGTCAGTCTTTTCAAGCTTCCAGCTGTAAAGAAAATAAGCTTATCCGTCAATGTAATACTTGAACTGGTACTTACCGTCTTTCCTTATCGATTCTCCTGCACGAAGTATCCTGTGCTTTGAATCACGTCTTATTTTCCCTCTCGCACCCATTTCCTGCACCTCCTGAGTTCCGGATGCTGTTCCAGATAATTCTGAAACTGCACTCTGATTATCATCTTTCTGCTTCTGTAATATACGATAAAATCGTGGTTGTTGTTTAACAGTTCTTTGAATTTTCTCCTGCTGAGTTCAAAGTAGTCAATAGCCTCAGCAAGAGTAAGTAAATCCTTTTCACCCATGCGGACTTCCTCCTTAGTAGTTTTAGTAGTATTTGCTATGTACCATATTACTCGGTTGCAGGATATTATCAACTACTTACGGCAAATAAACTCTCTTCAGACCGTAGAAGTATCAGACAGGAACTGCTCAAATTTTGTGCGTATTATCAGCAGTCTGCTTCCGCTGTAAAGAGAGAATTCACCTGTGTATTCTTCCGCAAGACGGCTCATTTTCTTTGCACCTATATTAAAATAAGCGGCTGCTTCATTTACAGTAAGCAGGTATTTTTCTGATACTGGGATTAATTCTTTTGACATATGGCTTTACCTACTGAAAATGTGTTTCTGATATACAATGGAAATCAGAAATCTGATTTGACGAAAAATCCTTCTATAATACACATGACAGTAAATGCGAATTTTATAAAAGGATTTTTCAAATTACTGATGTTTTAAGGCTGATAAATCAACCTCTTCTACTTATTTAAGGACAGTTATAAGATAAATGACAGTAGATATTGAAAAAAGAGTTTTTACGTGGTAAAATTGAATAAGTAAATTGATTTAAATCATAATTTAAATCAGTAAAGAAAATTCAAATTTTCCGTGCCTTATAAGGGGGGAGATTATTATGCTATATGCAGATGACCTTTTAACACTGATGATAGTAGGCATAGTCGCGGGAGGCATACCAGGAACTTTAACTATTTGGAATATATACAATTGTTTTTCCAAACAACCTAAAAAAGAAAAACTCATTTCATGCTTAACAGTATTCGTAGGAGGTTTTTTCTATATGCTGTTATATGCTTTGTCCTTTGATGAGGCAGGAGACTGGTATCAACAGCTTAATACTATGCAAATTCATAATGCTCTTTCGTCGGAGTACATTGGAGTACTGGGGTTAGTAGTTGTTTTGGGATTTGCAAGTTACTTTATATTATTATCTCAAACTTCGCAGGATGAATTTCACGGAACGGATGAATCCGTTCCCTACGAGGGTTACGCTCAATGTAGGGAACGCATTTATGCGTTCCGTTATGCTACGTGGTTTGTCGATTAAAAGCTATTT
>JAEWXO010000006.1 GCA_023458875.1 Bacillota bacterium
GTATACTTAGAAAACTTGATATACATTATACGCCCAAGCATGGTAGCTGGCTGGATATTGCTGAGATTGAGCTTAATGTTATGACCAGACAATGTTTATCTCGCCGAATTGACAGTATTGAAAAACTCAGAGAGCAGTTAGCAGTATGGGAAAATGATAGAAATAATAGTAATGCAAAGTTCAACTGGCAATTTTCTACTAAATATGCTCGTGTTAAATTGATTTCATTATATCCTGATTTGGATAACTTTTAGTTTATATATGAATATGTCAGTACACTAGGTTATAAAAGCCAAACCACCCTAAACAACCTTTTCACAAATCCGTCATTATTTTTTCTCATAATTTCTATTGTCAAATCATGATTTATAGAGTATAATAAAATAGTTAATGAAAATAATAAGGGCGTAACAGTCAGAGTAGCATAATATTGGTTTTCAAGAGAGTGCCGTATTGGTGGGAGCGGTGTATTCCTGGTTTTGTGAAGTGCGACTGCCAGCCGGAGCGGGGAATTTTTCAGTATCCGTTTCCGTATTGTCTGCGTTAAAGGCACAAAAGTGATAAACCAAGAGTGGAACCGCGGATTTCCCGCCTCTTCTGACAGTGACAAAGCTGCCGGAAGAGGCGTTTTTTATTAAGATATCCGATGGAAGGTACAGGGTGACTGAAAAGCCTTGCTCGCTTCAGAAAAAGGCGAAATCTTTATATTGACAGGGTGGTAAATTATGTTTAAACAGTTAAGAGAGGATATAGCCTCGGTAAAAGAACGTGACCCGGCTGCGAGAAGCGGGTTTGAAATATGGCTGACTTATTCGGGACTTCATGCAGTCAGAGCATATCGTATATCACATTGGTGCTATAAGCATAAGCTTTTTACACTTGCAAGAATAATATCCCAGACATCAAGGTTTTTTACCGGAATAGAAATACATCCCGGTGCTACTATAGGAAAAGGCTTGTTTATAGATCACGGAATGGGTGTTGTTATAGGTGAAACAGCAGAGATAGGTGATAATTGCCTTATCTATCAGGGAGTGACGCTCGGAGGTACAGGAAAAGACAAGGGAAAACGTCATCCTACACTCGGAAACAACGTTATGGTTGGCTCCGGTGCAAAGGTGCTGGGACCCTTTAAGGTCGGTGACAATGCAAAAATAGCTGCAAATGCAGTTGTTCTTGAAGAAATACCGCCGAACTCCACAGCAGTCGGAGTTCCTGCAAGAGTAATAAAGCGTGACTCAGTCAAAAGCTGTCAGGATCTTGACCAGATTCATATGCCTGACCCTGTTGCTCAGGAAATATGCCGTCTGAGACATCAGATAGACACGCTTCAGAATGAACTGGTTGAATGTGAGAAGCGGAATTCAAAAAAATAATTGATTTACGGAGAGATTAAGATATGCTGATTTACAACACGATGACAAGAAAAAAAGAGGAGTTAAAGACTATAAAGGACGGAGAGGTAACGATCTATGCATGCGGTCCTACAGTATATAACTATATTCATATAGGAAATGCCAGACCGATATGTTCATTCGATGTCCTGAGAAGATATCTCAGATACAGAGGCTATAAGGTAAAGTACGTTCAGAATTTTACTGATGTAGACGATAAAATAATAAAAAAGGCAAATGAAGAGGGAGTAAGCGCCTCAGAAATTTCTGAAAAATATATAGCTGAATACCGGACGGACGCACATGGTCTTAATGTTATGGATGCTGATATACATCCAAAGGTTACTGAAAATATGGATATTATTATTGACATAGTAAAGACTCTTGTTGACAAGGGCTTTGCATATGAGTCAGACGGTGATGTTTATTTCAGAACCTCAAAATTCAAAGACTACGGAAAGCTTTCAAAAATGCCTATTGAAGACCTTAAATCGGGTGCAAGAATAAACGTAAATGAGAATAAGGAGGATCCACTGGACTTTGCTGTATGGAAGGCAGCAAAGCCCGGTGAACCTTCCTGGGAATCACCATGGGGAAAAGGCAGACCGGGATGGCATATAGAATGCTCTGCAATGTCAGGATTTCATATCGGCAACACCATAGATATTCACTGCGGCGGACAGGATCTTATATTCCCTCACCATGAAAATGAAATTGCACAGAGTGAGGCTGCAACCGGTTGCACAATGGCTAATTACTGGGTTCACAACGGATATATAAACGTTGACAACCAGAAAATGTCAAAGTCGCTTGGGAACTTCTTTACAGCAAGAGAGGTTGCAAACAAATATGGCTATGAGGTTGTAAGATATATGATGGTTCAGGCACATTACAGAAGCCCTATTAATTATTGTGTCGAATTGCTTGAATCATGCAAGGCATCTCTTGAAAGATTATACAATTGCAGAAACAGTCTTGACAGTGCTGCACAGATAACTCAGTCGGGTGAAATAACAGCAGAGGCAAGTGAAATATTTGAAAAGAGAAGAAAGCAGTTTATAGCTGCAATGGATGACGATCTTAATACAGCGGACGGTATAACAGCCATATTTGAGCTTGTAAGAGATCTGAACACAATGTCTGCTGACAAAAACACATCAAAGGAACAGCTTGAAGCAGGAGCTGCAGTATTTGATGAACTGACAGAAATTCTGGGACTTATGTATAACCGTAACAGGGCCGAGGAGATTCCGGAAGAGGTTCTTGAGCTTGCAGAAAAAAGAAAAAATGCAAGAAAAGAAAAACAGTTTGCACTTGCAGATGAGATAAGAGATAAAATTTCTGAGCTGGGATATGTTATTGAGGAAACAAGACAGGGAACAAAGATAAAAAAGAAATAATCAAAAAGAAAGGACAAAAAGAAATGACTAAAAAGGTAGTAACATTTTTGTTCGCAGCTATGCTGGTGTTTACAGGTATCAGCGTAGTCAGAACCGTCAGCAGTTCAGAGGCAAAAAACAAAATGAAGATAAACCCTGATGAAGTAAGCCTTATTCAGCTCGATACCATAAACGGAAAAATTGACGACGATGCAGAGGTAGCTATAATAAAAACAAGTCTCGGTGAAATAAGAGCAGAGCTGTATACGGAATATGCACCTAAGACAACAGCAAGATTCAAGGAGCTTGCTGAGGGCGGTTATTATGACGGGACATATATATATGAGGTTCAGAAGGACCTGTTTTTCTCGGGAGGAAGTCCTTATAACGACGGAAATCTTAAAGAAGGCTATAATAAAGACGATGAGCGTATAGATCCGGAGATTGACAAAAATCTGTGGCCGTTCAAAGGAAGCTTTATGTCATGTGGACTTACAAAGACCTCGTTTCTTACAGGTATGCGGACGGTATTCGGAGGAAGCAGATTCATGGTTGCAGGCTCGATAGAGTTTACTGATGAAATAAGAAAAGAGCTTAAAGGCGATAAGACAAACACGAAAATAGAAGATGCTTTTATTGAATACGGCGGTATGCCTAACTTATCACAGCAGATGACTATTTTTGCACAGACTTATGACGGACTTAATGTGATAGATGAGATAATGTCGCTAAAGTCAGACGAAAAGACAAAAAAGCCTTTTGAGGACATAACAATTGATAAAGTTGAGGTTTGCACATATAAGGAATCATTTGAAAAATAGCTTTACAAAAAAATAAAATTGTAGTATAATATAATGGTTATCTGTTATGATTGTACTTAATTAATAAAATTGTAATTTTAATAATTGCGTTTTATAAAAAGATAAATTATTATTTACTTTAAATTATAAAGGGAGTTCGTAAGAAATGGTTAAAAAGATATTGGCATGTTTTTTGTGCGCAGCAATGAGCGTAACAGCAATCACAGGATGCTCAAAAAAAGAAACTACAGGCATGTATAGTGCATCAAAATCCGAAGCGGATTATAAAATTTGTCTTGATGACGAAAGCGGTTATACTGACATGGTGAATTATACAAAGCCAAAAGACGGCGAAGAAATTATCGTAATGAAAATTGCAGACTATGGCGATGTAAAAATCAAACTATTTCCTGAGCTTTTGCCTAAGGCATGTGCAAACTTTGTAGGACTTGCTGAAAAAGGATATTATGACGGACTGACGTTTCACAGAGTTATAGCTGATTTTATGATTCAGGGCGGAGATCCTCTGGGATCAGGCTATGGCGGAGAGTCAATATGGGGTTTAAAGTTTGACGGCGGACATTCAAAGTATCTTAACCATGTAAAGGGCGCACTCGCATATGCAAACAGCGGAAATACATCTACTGACGGAAGCCAGTTCTATGTAGTGGTAGGCAATCCATATTCAGAGGAGCTTCTTAAAGATATTTTAGCCCGTCAGGGGAAATTATTATCAGATCTCTCTGATACCGTAAAAAAAGCATATATTGAGGATGGCGGAACACCGTTTCTTGACGGTGACTACACAGTATTCGGCCAGGTATTTGAGGGAATGGATATAGTTGAAGACATCTGTAACAATACCGAAACAGGTGCTAATGATAAGCCAGTAAAGGATATTATTATTGAAAAAGTTCAGGTTGAAAAATATTCAGGCTGATATATATGCACATAAACCGGTTTCCGGTACATAATCAGATGTACCGGATTTTAACTGGTTTTAATAAAATATTCTGAATAGGGATTAAAGTACATAAGGATATTTTGCTAAAATCAGTTAATAATAAATGAGAAAAAAATTTTAATAAGCGTTTTAGATATGACGTTTAAGGGGAGAATCTTTTTGGATAAATTTGTGATTAAAGGCGGACATAGATTGGCCGGTGATATATTTGTCAGCGGTGCAAAAAATGCTGCAGTTGCTATAATTCCGGCAGTAATTTTATCAGATGAACCGTGTATCCTTGAAAATGTACCAAAAATAAGCGATGTTTCGATCAGCCTTAAGATATTGCACGAGATGGGCGCAAAAGTTGAAATGATTGACAAAACAACATTCAGAATAGATGCAAGTGCTTTGAGAAATTATATTGTTCCTTATGAAATGGCAAGAAAAATGAGAGCGTCCTATTATTTCTTGGGAGCGTGCACAGGAAAGTTCAGAAAAGCAATGGTTTCCATGCCGGGCGGATGCCCTCTTGGTGACAGACCGATAGATCAGCATCTTAAAGCATTTACAGCACTAGGTGCAAAGTGTGAGATAGATCAGGGTATGGTAAACGTTGAAGCTGACACTCTGTATGGAAATCAGATTTATCTTGACGTTGTATCAGTAGGTGCAACAATAAACGCCATGCTCGCATCTGTTAAGGCACAGGGTCTTACAATAATCGAAAATGCAGCAAAAGAACCGCATATTGTAGATCTTGCCAATTTCCTTAATTCCATGGGTGCCGATATCATGGGTGCAGGTACGGATGTAATCAAGGTACGCGGAGTCGGATACCTTCACGGAACAACGTATTCAATAATTCCTGACCAGATAGAAGCAGGAACATACATGATTGCAGCAGCAGCAACAAACGGTGATGTCACAATACGAAACGTCATACCAAAGCACCTTGAATCGATTACTGCCAAGCTTCGTAAAATAGGCATAAATATCGAGGAGTATGATGACAGCGTAAGAGTATGGACAGAAAGACCACTTGTAAAAACAAGTGTCAAGACAATGCCTCATCCCGGATTTCCTACTGATATGCAGCCACAGATTGCTACATTACTGACGCTTGCTCATGGTACAAGTATAGTAACTGAGGGAATATGGGATAACAGATTCAGATATGTAGAAGAGCTCAGAAGAATGGGTGCAGATATATCAGTAGACGGTAAAGTCGCTGTAATAGAAGGTACCGGAAAGCTTAAGGGAGCACCTGTAAAGGCTTGTGATCTCAGAGCCGGTGCTGCTCTTATGATAGCAGGTCTTGCCGCATCAGGAATAACAGAAATAGAAGATATTTTTCATATAGAACGTGGATATGAGGATATGGATCAAAAACTCAGAGGTATAGGAGCGGATATTGAGAAAAAGTATTTTCCGGGTGAACCTATGGCAAAAAGCAGCTAAAAAAATTGACGTCTTATATACTATCGTTTTTTATTTATATTTTTATTCCTCATCCTATTGACATGGAGGGGTATATAATGAACGGTATTTATCCGCTTTTTAGTTCAAGCAGAGGAAACGCAACGTTTATCGGAAATGAAAAATGCGGTATTCTCATAGATTCAGGCGTATCATATAAACGGCTTGGCATTGCGATGAACAGATGTGGTATATCAATGTCTGCGGTTAAGGCAGTATTTATTACACATGAACATTCTGACCATGTCAAGGGTCTTTCTATGCTCACAAAAAAACATGGTTTGTGTGTGTACGGGCAGGGAATAACACTTCGGAATCTCATTGACAACAATTCTATAAGCCAGTATGCTTCCATTTCAGAGATAAACAGCCCTGTTAATATATACGGAATGAGTATAACTACCTTTGATACTCCTCATGACACAGAGCAAAGCTGTGGCTACAGAATAAATTTTGAAAACGGCAGAAGCTGTGCTGTATGTACTGATCTTGGCTGCGTTACCCGTGTTGTAAGAGATGCCCTTACCGGTACAGATACTGTTATTCTTGAGGCTAATTACGATGATGACATGATACTTACAGGTCCGTATCCGCCTTATGTAAAGCATAGAATCTGCTCAGAAAGAGGACATCTTTCAAATCTTGACAGTGCAAAACAGATTTCAAAGCTTGTCAGCAGCGGTACAAAACAGATTATACTCGGTCACCTGAGCCAGGAAAATAATACCCCTGAGCTTGCTGACCGTGCTGTTGAAAATGAGCTGTCAGGGTTTGTACGTAACGGTGATTACACGTTACAGGTTGCTGAAGTTGAAACATCTGGAAATATGGTGGAGATATAATGTTTAATATAAACCTGATTACGGTTGGCAGGCTGAAAGAAGACTATCTGCGCATGGCGTCTGCAGAATATAATAAAAGACTCCAGGCATTCTGTAGTCTTAAAATAACTGAGATTGACGAATATCGTCTTCCGGAAAAACCTTCGGAAAAAGAAATATCCGCTGCACTCGAGTCGGAGGCAAAGTCTATACTAAAACATGCCAGTGGATATATTATTACTATGTGCATTGAGGGTAAACAGCTTACAAGCGCTGAGTTGTCTCATAAGCTTAACGATATTGCAGTTACCGGAAACAGTCAGATAAGTCTGATAATCGGCAGCTCATACGGACTTGCAGATTCGGTCAAATCAAAATCCGATTTAAAGCTCTCCGTTTCAAAGATGACATTCCCGCATCAGCTTTTCAGGATAATGCTTTTGGAGCAGGTTTACAGGGCGTTTATGATTTCGTCCGGGAAAAGCTATCATAAATAAAAACGTAATATAAATACCCCAGAATTTTCATATAGTAGTTCTGAGGTTTTTTTATTTATTGTGGAGGTATGATTATGAAAGCGCGTTGTTTAATAAATTCTGCAGCATCAATAATTATTTCAGTCGGAGTATTGTTTACATCATTCATTTCACCAGACAGGTTCCGGGCACAGGAAATATCAGTCGAATACCGGCATTATGAAATAAGTGAGCTTGAATCTGTTATTTCGCGGTTTGATGATGAATTGAGAAAAGATTATAATGACGAAGGCGTTATACAAGGATTCAAGGATTTACTTACTGAGAAGAGTAAGATAGAAACGCAGCGGGAGCTTGCATACATATGTTATGCTGCTGATTCAAGTCAGGAAAATACAAATGAATATTTCTATATAACCCAGGTACAGTCAGAAGGAATGGGTAAGATATATACAGCATTAAACAATGCACTAAACACAAAATACAGACAGCTTATCATGGAATTGCTCGGGGACTTTTATTCTGCTGTTGATGAGTATTATTTAAGCAATGAGGAACAGACGAAAGTCATCACTGCACAACAGGATATAGAGCAGGAATATCAGAAGATAGTTAAGTCGTCAAAGAGTACTTACGATAAAAACGTGGAATGTGCAGCGCTGTATCTGAGGCTTGTAAATATCTTAAATGATGTTGTGGAACCGTATGATTGCAATTATTTTGAATACATGTATTACATTTATAACAGAGATTATTCTATTGACGATATAACAGCACTTTCTCCATATGTTAAGACAGATATTACAGACTGCTATAAAAGAGTAGAAGATAACATAAAAGGGCTTCCTGAATATTCAGGATATACAGGTGTAAATACTGTTTTTGAAAATAATTTTGAAGTGATAAAATTGTATGCAGCAGAAATCTCTGATGAGCTTTATGAATCAGCGAAATTCATAACCGATAATAATCTCTACAAATTTGGCAGCGGCAGCAACAGCATCAGGATGGCATTTACAACATTGCTGCCACAATACAGTACAGCATTTATCTATCAGTATCTGTATAACAATCAGAATGATATAATGTCTTCCATACATGAATTCGGACATTTTAATGCTGTACGCAATTGCGATATATCATCTTCTTTAAATGGTACTTCTATAAATCTTGATATATCAGAAGTACAGTCACAGGGACTTGAGGTTCTGTATACAAAGTTTTACAGAAGAATCTTTGGCGAATATGCAGAGCTTTTACGCCAACAGCAGTATGCAGATTTACTCTATAGCATTTCAAGCGGGTTTATGGTAAATGAATTTGAAAATTACGTTTTTAACAATGCTGAAAATATGACTCCGCAGGATGTTGTGGAAAAATATAAATCTATAAATGATGAATATGAAATAGTCGCTATGCCGCTTTACGGAATCCATCATATATTCCGCACACCGGCATACTACATAAGCTATGCCACCTCAGCACTTGCCGCAGTGGGAATGTGTGATGTGCTTGACAGCAGCTTTGATGATGCTGTTGATATGTATACAACATTTTCTCATTTTGATCCTACAGATAATAATAATAAATACAAAGAATGCCTCGAAAAATCAGGCTTCGGAAATGTTTTAAGCGCCGGATATATCAGCCGAATAGCATCTGTAACAGATAATGTTCTTTATAATTCCGTGTACGGGGACATTGACGGAAACGGCATTGTAAGTGCTAGTGATGCAGTTATGATGAAGATATATATACTTGATACAACAGTCTCCGTTAATAATGAAAACAAAAAATATGATCTCAATAAAGATAACATAATTAACGCAGCCGACCTTTGCAGACTAACCACCCTTCTTCTCAGTGAATAATTCAATTCAGCCAATCATAAAGCGAAGCGGATATGGCCGAAGGTCCAGGGCGACCGGAAAGCCCGGTCGATTCCGCAGAATCGAAATCCCTGCCAAATTAATAACTTCAAATAGTTACTATCCATCCAACCATAAAGTGAATCAAAATATGAGCGAAGTCCAGGCGACCGCAAAGCCTGGTCGACTCGTGCAGAGTCGAAATAATATTTTCCCCACGTTTCCACACCGCATAATGTTGAAAAGTTGAAAAGTATGTTGATAAATATTGCATATCAATTTTGCAAAAATTATGTTTTATTATAAAAACAAAAACGGCTTTACCGGATTTAAAGAAATCCGGTAAAGCCGTCTGATTTTATTTGATTATTTGCCCATTATTACTTCTACAGTGTGTGTTCCGTCTGTGAATACAGGAAGGATATTGCCGTCAATAGCATTTCCGTCAACAGTAACGCTCTTTACACCCTTGCAGATGTGGTCAGGGTTCTTTACAGTGATGTTGTATGTTGCGCCGCGGTATTTTCTTGTAGCTGTGAAGCCGTCCCACTGATGAGGGATTGAAGGATCAATCTTTAATCCTGTCCAGTCAGGGATAATACCGAGGATATACTGGGAAACAGCAACAAAGTTCCATGCTGCAGTACCTGTAAGCCAGCTGTTCTTAGCTTCACCATGACGTGCTGCATCTTTACCGGCTATCATCTGTGCATATACATAAGGCTCTGTTCTGTGAAGGTCGGATATATCCTCACGATAAGCAGGAGCAATCTTTGAATAGTATTCAAACGCCTTGTCACCTCTGCCTACAAATGCTTCAGCGCAGATAATCCATGCGTTGTTGTGACAGAAGATACCGGCATTTTCTTTGTATCCTGCAGGATATGTTGAAATTTCACCGTATTCGATAAAGTATTTTGTGAATGCAGGGTTGTTAAGAACAAGACCATGCTTTGAGTTAAGATATTTGTCAACACTGTCAAGAGCCTTTATATCAAGACCGTTTTCCTTGCCAAGGCCTGACATAACACCAAAGCCCTGAGGTTCAATAAATATCTTTCCTTCTTCGCATTCCTTTGAACCAACCTTTTTGCCAAAGTCATCGTATGCTCTGAGGAACCATTCGCCGTCATAGCCGTATTCCATGATTGTCTTTGACATTTTATCAATTTCAGCCTGAGCCTTTTCTGCTGCGGCTGTATCGTTTTTGTATTTGCAGAGTGCAACGTATTCAGGGCCTACATATGTGAAGAGTGTAGCAACAAATATTGATTCTGCTACCTTTCCGTCCTTTGATGTGGTTGTCTGGAAGCTTTCGCCCGGTGTGCTTGAGAAGCAGTTAAGGTTAAGACAGTCGTTCCAGTCAGCTCTCATACTTAGCGGCAGTCCGTGAGGTCCGAGATTGTTTACTACACGGTAGAATGACTGCTGAATATGGTGCATCATAGGCTTTGCAAGCTCAGCTTTGTTTTCATAAGGTACCATTTCGTCAAGTATGCCGTAGTCACCTGTTTCCTTGATGTATGCAGCTGTAGAAAGAATCATCCACAGTGGATCATCTGAGAAGTTTCCGCCGACTTCATCGTTACCCTGCTTTGTAAGAGGCTGATACTGATGGAAACAGCCGCCGTCCTCAAACTGTGTTGCTGCAAGATCAAGAATTCTCTCTCTTGCTCTTTCAGGGATCTGATGAACAAATCCGAGAAGATCCTGGTTGGAATCTCTGAAGCCCATTCCACGGCCTATTCCGCTTTCAAAGTATGAAGCAGAACGTGACATGTTGAATGTTACCATACACTGATACTGATTCCAGATGTTTACCATGCGGTTCATCTTGTCATCAGGAGTATTTACTGTATATTTTGAAAGGAGATCGCTCCATGACTTCTTGTTAGCCTCAAATGCAGCATCAACCTTTTCTGTTGTGTTGAACTGTTCAATCATTTTGTATGCTGCAGACTTGTTCATAGATCCGTCAGCATTCCACTTGTTGTCTCCGTTTTCAACATATCCGAGAATAAAGATATAATCCTTTGATTCACCAGGTTCAAGAGTTACTTCAATATAGTGTGAAGCAATAGGAGACCATCCGTCAGCTACTGAGTTATTAGGCTTGCCTGCCATAACTGTCTGAGGATTTTCAAAGCCGTTGTAAAGTCCTGTGAAGCTTTCTCTGTCACAGTCAAAACCGTTGATTTCGGTGTTTACTGTATAGAAAGCAAAGTGATCACGACGTTCTTTGTATTCTGTTTTATGGAATAATGTGCTTCCTTCAACCTCAACCTCACCTGTATTGAAGTTTCTCTGGAAGTTAGTTGAGTCATCCTGAGCATTCCAGAGGCAGAATTCAAGGAATGAGAAAAGCTTTACTGTTTTCTTTTCATTTCCTGTATTCTTTATAACGAGCTTCTGGATTTCGCCGTTGTAATCCTGAGGAACAAAGAATGTAACCTCTGTTTCAATGCCGTTCTTTGCGCCCTTGATAATTGTATAGCCCATACCATGGCGGCACTCATAACTGTCGAGCTCTGCTTTTACAGGTGCCCAGCCAGGTGACCATACGGTGTTGTTGTCGTTGATATAGAAGTAACGTCCGCCCATATCAACAGGAACGTTGTTATAACGGTATCTTGTAATTCTTCTTAAACGTGCATCTTTATAGAAGTGATATCCGCCTGCAGTATTTGAAATAAGGGAGAAAAAGCTCTGCGTTCCAAGATAGTTAATCCATGGATAAGGTGTTTTTGGGGAATTGATGACATATTCCTTGTTTTTATCATCGAAAAGACCAAATTTCATTTTAAAACTCCTTTTAGTATAATATTTTCGTGTAAGTAAGTAATATTGAATAAAAATCACAAAACGATTAAGCTGATTATATCATATTTATTGCCTTTTTTCAAGTGTTTTAACTAAAATATTTACAACTCAGCGTGCAGTGAAGAAACGTTGGGAGGCTTTGAAGGTTTTCTCTGTTTCTATTTCCTTGTATCCGTTTATTGTTGCCGGAAGAGAGAGGTTAGGAGCGTTTATCATGGCGGTCATTGGTTCAGGGCAGAAGTATCCGTTAAAGCCGCAATCGTTCCATATTATCCAGAATCTGTACTCATCTGATACTTCACAGCATAATTTTATACCACTTGCCTTGTCCTCGGCAAAAAATCCATGGAAATCCTCACCGTTAAGCTTTGTTTTTCCTGCAACATACATATCGTTGTCAAGATTCTGAAGAACAGGAACCTTTGTGCCCTCTGTATACTCCTTGTCCCAGTCTGTAAGATCAAGAAGGTTTTCGGTCGGCAGGCATCTTTCATTAAGCTCGCATCTCATAATAGCAGGAACAGTAAGTCTTATGTCGGCAGCTTTGCCGCCGTCGACAAACGGAGCCATTATTGCTGTATGTGAGCCGAGTGACATAGGGAGTACCTTGTCTGAATGGTTTGTAAAGCATATATCCTGCTGCATGCCTTTGTCGGAAAGTGTAAATGTATATTCTGCAGTAAATCTTATTGGCATGTGCTGGAAAAATTCATCTTTTTCGTCAAATTCGTATTTTGTTCTGAGCCATGCATGTGTCTCATCACATTTATATTCTACGACAGTATGTACTCTTTTATGCAGGAAGCCATGTATGTGATTGGAATAGTGATTTTTTTCATTGACAGGAAGCCTGTATTCAGCATCTGATGTTTTTATAATTCCGTCGCTGAATCTGTTTGGAAGATACAAGGTCGGCAGTCCCCACACTTCAGGAGAATCTATAATAGTCTGTGCTGAATTCTTGTCGTTGAATCTGAAAAATTCAACTGAATTAACAGTATCTCTTAAACGTATTACATTACAGCCTATTTCATAGGCGATCAATGCATTGTAGCCGCCTGCTGAAAGCTCTACACATGGAGTTCCGTTAAAATTTATCATTTTTGCATAGTTCATTTTTTAAATCCTCTTTTCTTTGTTTTATAATTTAGTGTGTATTTAACGGTTTTATAAATCCGTTTGCACCTGAACATTTGATATCAGCACCTATAAGACGGTTATCTTTTATAATAAGCTCTGCATATACCCTGGATTCATCGTAGTAATTTGTAACAGGGCATATTGTCAGTAATGCACTGGCGCCTTTGTGCTTTTCAAGGTCAAATCCCTGCTGTTTCTGGATACTGTTATATTGTATGTATATATTATTGAATTCGTATGGAATAATAACATCTTTACATTCAATCATTTCTGGATCCGTTTCCCATCCGTTGTTTTTCAGATACATAACAATACTGTCGATATCACAGAGATTTATTTCACGTTTTTTATTATCAGCAACCTTTTTAGCTGCAAAAAGAACTGATATAGCTGATAAAACAAGTACAACAATAATAATTATTTTTTTCAAAACAAACACCCCCTTTAAAATCTATATGAACTTCAGAGGGAGTGTATGCAAAAAAATAAACGGTCAGTATGACCGACCGTTTATATATTCAGTAATTATAACTATCTATGAAATAATTATTTGAAGGCCTGGATTGTAAACTGATGTATAATTGGTAATTTTCTTACTCTTCCGTTTAATGCATCAATAATACCGATAATAGACAGGATAAGAACTGCAAATGATACGATAGGTGCAATAAAATGTATAATAGGAAGCTTAGACAGTATAATTGCTATTATATTCATTACAAACAACGTAATTGTCTGATTACCTATAAAACCTGCATATTGTGAATTTCCGTTTTTTACCTTTGGTAAGAAGAAAAGAAAAGAAAAAACATATGAGAGAATTGTCGGAACTTTTAACTGTGCCACTTCTGCTGAATCATATTGGTCAGTTACATCCTGAGCCTGAAATAGTGTATTAAAATCCATAATGTTACTCCTCCTAATTTTTTTATACCATAATGATATCACAAATCAATTTAAAAATCTATAAAAAAATCTTTTTTATAATAATATTATAAAAGTTTGTGATTTCACACAAAAAATGTATAAAATCAGAGCCAAATTTGGCTATTTATTATCTAATTCAGAAATTATACTTATGAAACTATCCAGATCTGTGAAATCCTTATACACTGAAGCAAAGCGTATATAGGAAATTACGTCAAGATTTCTAAGCTTTTCAAGAACGATATCACCTATTTCTGAAGATGTAGTCTGGTTTCTGAATTCATTTGCAAATGTGTTTTCTATTTCATCAACTATCTTTGAAACGTCAGCAACACTTACCGGACGTTTTTTTATTGCACTGTATATTCCGGTAATGAGTTTGTTACGGCTGAACGGCTCAAATGATCCGTCTTTTTTCTGTACCATAAGAAGAGGAAGCTCAACACTTTCATATGTTGTAAAGCGTTTCTGACAGTTGGTACATTCGCGTCGTCTTCTTTTTTTTGAATCGGTAGGTCTTGAATCAATGACCTTTGTATCTTCAAATCCACAGAACGGGCATCTCATAATAAAGCTCCTTTATAATTTATTGATTGTCTGATTTATAAAATTGTAATTATCAGCAAGCTCTGATATATCCGAATAATTGCTGCGGTAAAGCTCCAATACAACAGAACCGTTAAAACCATCATTTTTAAGTACTGAAAGAAAGCGGCTTATATTGAATTCTCCGTCCCCGACAAGAAGACAGTCGCCCTTTTTGCCATGGTCACTCATATGCACATGAATTATTTTGTTTCCCAGCTTCCCCGCTATTTCCTCCGGATCCTCGCCTGCACGTATAGCTTGTTTTACGTCGAGTACGAAATTGGCCATATCTCCAAGATACCGGGACATTTCTGTCATAAACGAAAGACTGCGGCTCTGGCATCGTGAAACATTTTCCTGTGCTACGATAACTCCGAATTCTTTTGCAGCCTCAGCAAGAATTGCAAATCTTTCAAAGTAAAGCTCCTCCGGAACAGGTGTCAGACTCTTGTTTCCGTGAAATACAAATATTTTTGCACCGAGGATATTCATTGCCTGAAAAAAATATTTATAATAATCTATTATATCATTAACACGCCTTTTGTATGATGAGAAAAGCATCATCGGCTCTGACGGACATGTAAATGGGTGAACAGAGCAGCAAGATGCGCCGTATTCTTTCAGTATACTGTTTAGAAGATTTATAAAGTCCGTTTTAAGTTCACAATCTGTATTTATGAAGATTTCTGTATTTTTTACGCCCATTTTTACTAAATCTAAAAGTGAGTCTTCAAGTAAAGCCGGATAAATACAGGCAGTTGATACACCTGCTCTCATGTTACGAATGCGCCTCCTGTATAGTTTATTCAAAGCTTTTGTTTTGACAAGCCGGGGCAATCCTCTTTTTTGTTATATTATTATAACACAAAACCACCCTGAAAAACAAGGTGGTTCGTATAAGTTTAATGATTTTAAAATCAGGCTTCCTTTGGCTTCTTTTTGTCTTTCCCGGAATGGAATGCAACCCAGAGTGCAGGTGCAAGACAAATTGAGGAATATGTTCCGACAGTCATACCGATAGTAATCGGAATAGAGAAGCTGAGAATTGAATTTACGCCGAAAATGTAAGCTGTTATTGAAATGATTATCATTGTTGCTACTGTTGTAAATGCTGTTCTTATAGAACGCGTAAGCGACTGTGAAATACTTGTATCTACAAGATTTTCAATAGTTGCAACAGGCATAAGCCTCTTGTTTTCTCTGATACGGTCATAAATAACAATGGTGTTGTTTATTGAGCAGCCGAGAATAGTAAGAACAACGGCAATAAAGTTTGAATTTATTTCAAATCCGAGAAGCACGAAAAATCCGTATGTTGTAATTACGTCGTGGAATAATGCCAGAACGGCACATACACCTGATGACCATCCGCCCATTCTCTTGAATCTGAGCGCAATGTAAAAAACAAGAACAATTGCTGAGAATCCGACAGCCACAAGACATTTAATAAAGAAGTTAATTCCTGAAGAAGCGGCAACGTCGGTTGAGTCCAGAAGTGCTATTTCATTATCGGCATAAATATTTTCAAGCTCATCTGTAAGGGCTGTCTGTTTTTCTGCTGTTAATCCCTCAGATGAAACAAATGAAATAGAGAGTTTCTTTTTTTCGCTCTGGAACATATCTCCCTGCTGAATATTTACATTTGAATTAATGATTTCTTCTATTTTTGACTGGGCATCATTTGCGTCTATATCACCTGAATATGAGTAGGTAATCATTGTACCGCCTTTGAATTCTATTGCAATGTCGACACCTGTAAATGTTATACCAACAGCGAAAAGAATGAAAAGAGCTGAAATCAGAAAAAACATTTTTTGGCGTTTTATAAATTTATAAACCTTGCATCCTGCTGTATTGACTGTTTCGGTGTTTGTTTTTTTACTCATTTGTTTACACCTCCATAAAGCTTTCTGTTTTTTAATGCCTTAAACTTGGACAGTGAACCAATCATGAGCTTGGATGCCAATACACCCATTATAAGGTTAAGTATAGCACCTACGAGAAGTGTGTAACCGAATGAGAAGATAGTGCCTTCTGTTGTTGTGCCGAACCATCTGAATATAAAGCTCAGCATCTTTGCAAACGGACTGTCAGGAACACCGAACGCACCCATAAGTATTACTGCAACAAGAATAAGTGTAAGGTTTCCGTCGAAAATAGATGTAAAGGCTCTGTCATATCCGGCTTCAAGAGCTGTGTTAAGTGACTTTCCGGAGCGGATCTCTTCCTTGATACGTTCACCTGTAATGATATTTGCGTCAACACCCATACCTATCGAAAGGATAATACCTGCAATACCCGGTATAGTAAGAGTTGAGCTGTTCATAAAGCTGAAGTATCCTGATACAGCGGCAAGCATACCGGTAATCTGTCCGATAAGACCGATAACTGCAACAAATCCCGGAAGTCTGTAGAGGAACATCATGTAAACCATGACAAATCCAAAAGCAATAATACCGCCTATTATCATTGCACGGAGTGCACCGTCACCGAGTGTAGGTGATATTGTTGAGAAGCTTGAGGTTGTAAGAGTAAACGGCAGGGCACCTGAGTTTATTTTATCTGCCATTGCCTTTGCATCCTCGTATGTTTCAAAGCTTCCTGAAATGCTCGCTTCACCGTTTGTTATATGAGCACTAACTGTAGGAGCGGAGATCATTGTGTTATCCATCCAGATTGAGATTACACCTGATGATGCATAGAGTCTTCCGGTTGCATCTGAAAACTTTTCAGTACCGGAATCGTTAAGCTTAAGTGATACTTCATAAGTCACTTCACCGGTTTGCTCCTGTCTGTATCCAGCCTGAGCCTTTGCAATGTCATCGCCGTTTAATATTACAGGTCCTGTAGGAACTGTGTTTCCTTCTTCATCCTGAGTTGACTCCTGACCTTCTCTGAATGTAAGCATTGCAGTGCCTCCGAGTTCCTGAACTGCGGCTTCAGGGTCAAAGTCAGTTTCTGATGACTGCCAAGGGAAACGTACTATAACACGGTCGTTATTTGAGTCAATATAAACGTTACTGTCTGTGATGCCGAGTCCTGTAAGACGGACCTTCATTACCTCCTTCAGGGAGTCGAGCTGTTCATCTGTAGCATCCACTCCGTCTGCAGGTGTGAATGTTACATCAACACCGCCCTTAATGTCAATACCCAGTCTTATATCTGAGACATCCTTTATATATGTTTTAACTATATCTCCGTACTGATATTTTACACCGAAAATGGTGGTGTACGAAAAGCCGAGTATAATTAAAAAAACAATAAAGAAGACAGGCTTTTTAATCTTTTTCACATTTTTACCTCCAAATAGTTTTTTTCGTCAAGATTATAAAAATAAATTCATCGACAATTGTTATAATTATATGACAAATATACATATAAGTCAATACTAATTGTTGTTCTTTATGCAGTATCATATTAATCGTTTAAATAAATTAGTTATTATTGCCTGATGGAAAATATCTTTCAGTTTTATCAGATGCTTTGCAGGGTTTTGCGGTCGCCCTGCATCTTCGCATATATTTGCGGGGGTTTTGGAAATTTTGCAGTCTGATCAGACGTTTATTTCAGCTGTTTCATTTAATTTGTCGGAATTTGCATCAAGGACAGGCTTTATACATTCTTCGAGGAACTCTGTTACCTGCTCAGAGCTTCTGCCTGTAAAGCTTTCAGGTTTAAGAATTTCGTCGAGCTCATCCTTTGTAATCATGAACATTTCGTCGTTTAAAATCATATCGCAGAGGTCATTTTCAAGTCCGTCTTCCTTTACGTGCTTTCCGGCAATCATTGAATACTCGCGTATTTTTTCATGCAGTGCCTGTCTGTCTCCGCCTTTTTTAACTGCACCCATCATAATGTTTTCGGTTGCCATGAAAGGAAGCTCACGCATTATTCTCTGGCGGATAATCTTTGGATATACAACGAGTCCGCTTGTAACATTTATCATGATATTAAGAATAGCATCAACTGCAAGGAAGCCTTCGGCAACAGAAATTCTCTTGTTTGCAGAATCGTCAAGAGTTCTCTCAAACCACTGTGTACCTGCTGTAAATGCCGGGTTAAGGCTGTCAATCATCAGGTATCTTGCAAGGGAAGTGATTCTTTCGCATCTCATAGGATTTCTCTTGTATGCCATTGCGGATGAACCGATCTGGTCTTTTTCAAACGGCTCTTCCATTTCCTTGAAGCTCTGGAGAATACGCATATCATTTGAAAATTTGCTTGCCGACTGAGCTATCCCGCTCAATGTGCTTATAATCTGAGAATCGATTTTTCTTGAATATGTCTGACCTGAAACAGGTACAACTCCTGTAAAGCCCATTTCTTCTGCTATCATTGCTTCAAGTTTTTTAATTTTTGAGGTATCCCCTTCAAAAAGCTCAACGAATGAAGCCTGAGTACCGGTCGTTCCCTTTGAACCAAGAAGCTTAAGGTTTGCAATACGGTATTCTATTTCGTTGAGATCCATAAGGAACTCATTTATCCAGAGTGTAGCACGTTTTCCTACGGTTGTAAGCTGTGCAGGCTGTAGGTGCGTATATGCAAGGGCAGGCATGTCCTTGTATTCATCAGCAAATTTTGAAAGCTGGGAAATTACTGTAATAAGTTTTCTGTATACTATATCCAGTGCGTCACGCATTATTATAATATCCGTATTGTCACCTACATAACAAGATGTGGCACCAAGGTGTATAATTCCCTTTGCATCAGGGCATGCCACACCGTATGCATGTACATGTGACATAACATCATGACGGCATTCTTTTTCACGTTTTTTTGCAACTTCATAATCAATATTATCGATGTTTTCCTCAAGCTGTTTTACCTGATTTTCCGTTACAGGGAGACCAAGCTTCATTTCGGCTCTTGCAAGTGCTACCCAGAGCTTTCTCCATGTTGTGAACTTTTTGTCAGCAGAAAATACAAACTGCATTTCTTTGCTGGCATATCTGGTGCAAAACGGGCTTTCATAGCTGTTTGTCATTAAAAAGACTCCTTTACCGTTGTTAAAATATTTTATCGCAATAGTACTTTAATTTTAGCATATTTATTTAATTTAATCAAGATATTTATGAATATTTATATTCTGAAAAACCGCAAAAGGTGACTATTCAGTCGCAACGGTTAAGTTATTAATTTTGGCAGGAATTTCGATTCTGCGGAATCGACCGGGCTTTCCGGTCGCCCTGGACCTTCGGTCGCATATCCGCAGCACTTTATACATGGTTTAATAAAAAAATGATATCCGCTGTAATAGCCTGATATCAGGATTTGCAGCGGATATAAAAAAATGTTGTATCACTTAAAAATACGTATATAAAAGCTTTAAATCAATTAAATATTCCCTGGAGTTTCCAACCGCCATTTTCATATATAAGCGTCTGAGTTACAGTATAGTCTTCAGGTTGAGGGTTTTCAGCAAGGGGATAGGACTTTCCGGTGGCCTTGAATGTGCAGGAGTTACCTTCGGTTGAGAGAATTTGTATAGTGCAGTCATCCCATATCGTATGATAGCCTTTTCCGCCCATATAGTTGTTGTTAAGATACAATTTCCCGTTGATATCGGCGTATTTCTGGCAGTTTTCATAAGGCCTGTTAAACATCATTTCTTCTGCTGCATCTGATGTATAAACAGAACGTATGTAATCTTCAAGCTGGCTGAATGATGAATACTCAGGACTTGTTATTTCATAATATGTTACGCCGTCCTTTATAATCGGATTATATATTGTATAAGGAAGGTTTCCGGTGTTATAAATAATTCTGCATTTAGTATTTTCATTAATCAGGTTTCTGATAATATCTTCGTCTATATAAGGTGATTGTGAGACTGTGGATGTTGTTTCATTGGATGATTGCTGAGTTGTCTGTAAAGACTGAGAAGTATCGGGAGAAGATACATCTGTTGTATTCGGGACAGATGTAAGCGCTGTCTGAGTAGGATTTTCCGGTTTTGTAACTATAACGTTGTTTTCATTTGTGGACGGTGAAGAGGTCTGAGAACTTATTACCGACTGTTTTGAAGGTTGAGTCTGTATTATACCCGGATTGTCAATATTTCTGTTGCTTTTGATAACAGCACCACCTGCCGCTACGCCGATAATAAGTACAAAGCAGGCGGCTGCAGCAATTGCGGAACGGTACCATTTGCTATGATATACTTCAACACTGTCAACAATTGTTTTTTTGTGTTCATTATTGTCATTTTCTTTGCTTTTTGTTTTGTTATCTTTCATATTGATCTTCATTTCACATTCGCGGGCAATTCGCTCCTTTGCAGCTGAGTCAAGAAACGGCACTCTATGAGATATTTCTTCAACTGTAGAATCATCTAAATTTTTAAAATTTTTAAAAATATCATCCTTGTCTGAGTTTTTCATAGCAACCATCCTTTCTCATATATTCCTTGCATTCCAGTGTTATTTTCAAACGTTTTCGTGCTCTGATACTTCGTTTCTGAACTGCAGCAGCAGTCATTGACAATGCTTTTGCTATTTCACGTGTGGATTGTTCATAAAAATACTGTCTGATTATAATTGATGTATCAGGTTCGCCTAATTCCTTGATAAGCTGCCATAATTGCTGATTGGAGAGCTTTTGTTCTGTTTCTTCCTCCGGGTTTTTCTGATCTGACTGCAGAATAATTTCTTCCTCATCTATTGATGATGTTATATTTTTCTGATAAGTCAGACGACGATATGCATCAATGGCAGTTCTTTTTGCAATAGTGCTCAGGTATCCTTTTAATGTACCATTGGAAGGTGAATAAGTCTCTGCATTGTTAAATACCTCCACAAATATATTGCTTACACAGTCATCTATATCTTCCTGACTTGCAACACTTTTGAGCTTGTTCAAAACAATAGCGTAGACTAAATTACTGTATTGGTCAATTAACACTCGGTAACCACGCTGCCGGCAGTCGGTGATTAGTTGTCTCCATTCGTAATCGGTCATTAGTTTCTTCCCTCCCATGGTATTATTTGAATCGATTCACTCTATACATTCGTTTTAAGTCTATAATTTCGGACAAAAAAATTAAAAAAAATTTTTCATACTCTCAATCATTTCGTCAACATATATCTGCGTATTGACAGCAACTGACTTATCGGAAAGTGCCTCAATCATTTCTTTCTGAAAATCAGTGTTGTCTGTAATTATAAAATTAATTCCGTTATGAAATGAAATGCTTTTTTCATTAAAAACAGGAAAATTCTTTAATATAAGATTCATAATGTTACCCCAAAACTCTCCTTACACGTGCTTCCCCTGAGTTAATAACCTCAGTTTCGCCGTTTTTATATTTTACAACAAGTCCGGCAGTGTCATCAATATCCACTGCAAAAGCGTCCTTCTGTATGCCGTGTGAATATATTGTAACAGGCTTGCCTGTTATCCATGAGCGTTTACGGTATTCATCAAGGAAGCTTTTGTCTGAAAGTGACATGTAATCATTTATAACGGAATCAATAACAGCGGCTATTATCCGTGAACGCGGAATGACTATGCCGGTTTCGTCTTCCAGTGACGATGCAGTTTCAAGCAGTTCATTGTCAAATACTGAGCGTATGGAGCCGACGTTTATGCCTATTCCTGCAACTATATATCTGAAATTTGCGGCTTCGCAGTCAATTGTTGCTTCTGTAAGAATGCCGCATATTTTTTTGTCATTTACCATAAGGTCGTTTACCCATTTTATACGGGTATTGCATTTATACAGCGAATCGATGGCTCTTGCAGCAGAAACAGCTATACAAGATGTGAGCATCTGGGCTATATCTATTTTCATATCAGGACGCAGGATAATGCTCATATATATGCCTGTGTTTTTTGGAGAAATAAAGCTTCTGCCCAAACGGCCCTTACCGGAGGTCTGCTCGTTTGCAATGACAATCGTATTTTCCGGAGCACCTTCTTCTGCTAGTTTTTTTGCATAATTATTTGTTGAATCAGTTGTATCGAGAATATGGATATCTGATTTTTTTATATCTGATGACAGGCTTTGAAGAATGTCGTCCTTTGTGATTGTGTCCGCATTGCGTATAAGCCGGTAACCTTTGTTTGTAACGGCGTCTATTATATGTCCCTCGTCTTCAAGCTGCCTTACGGCTTTCCATACGGAGTTCCGTGAAATTCCGAGATTTCTGCCCAGTCTTCCGCCGGAAATATATTCGTCACCTGATTTTAAAAGCTCATCAAGTATTTTGTCTTTTGTAGTCATTTTTTATCATCCTGTTCCTGATAATTATTAAGGTCATTTACCATCTGGAGATATTCCATATTTTCAAAGCCCGCATTTTTGTATAATAAAGCAGCGCGCTTGTTGTCAGGACATATTTCAAGTCTCAGGCGTGTAACGGATTTATCTATATCCGAATAAATATATCTGAAGAATTCCTTGCCTATACCCTTACAGCGCATATGCGGCACAACGTAAATTTCTTCTATCCATACAACCATTCCGCCTGCCTCCTGTGAAAATGTCTTTGCGGTCAGCGCATACCCGGCAACTTCATTGTTGTACTCAAATATATAACACTGCGCATATGTATCTGAGCGCATAAGCTCGTCAAATGTTCTTATATGGTATTCGGGAGGAATCCTGTGGCTTACAGCATCTGACGAATAAAATTCTCTGGCAAGACGGACGAAGATGTCCTTGTCGTTTTCATTTATTTTTCTTATCATTTTTATGACCTCACATTGTGATTCTTACAGATAATAGTATAGCATAAATGAAGGGGAATGTCATTAAGTTTATCTGTATAAAAATACAAAAAAATCACCAATGAGTCTCTTGGCAAAATAATATTACTGTGATATAATCTATCATTGATGTGCTAAGTCTGAGTTAATTAAATTACCACCAACCACTCACAAAATCTGCTGATAGTAATAAAATATAAGTAGTGATATAAGTGGGGTGGTATAAATGCTTCAGGGGTTATTGCTTGTACTGGCTGTATGTATTGATGCTTTTTTTACGGCTTTTTCATATGGAAGCAGCAAAATAAAGCTTACTTTTACTTCAGCTTTTATAGTAAGCTTAATAGGAGCGGCAGCGTTAATAGTTTCTATATTTTTCTCAGACGTAATAGGCGAGATAATACCGGAGACAGCAGGAAATATAATGGGGTTTATTACACTGCTGCTGCTTGGACTGGTTACACTTTTTAAGGATATTATTAAAAATCTTTTAAGGCAAAGTGAAAACGGGAAAAGGATATGTTTTAAATACGGGGGATTCGGTCTTGTGGTAGAGATCTGCATTGACGGACTAAAGGCTGATACGGATAATTCAAAGATAATTACTTATAATGAGGCTATAACACTTGGAGTAGCATTGTCGCTTGACTCACTTGTAAGCGGAGTGGGAGCAGGCTTTCTCGGTGTTAATATGTGGTTTGTTGCATGCAGTGCACTCGTTTTCTGTATGATGGCGTTAATGACAGGGTACTTTGCCGGACGGATTCTGAGCAGTAAATCAAGCAAAGACCGCTCATGGATAAGCGGGGTTATTCTTATTGTAATTGCAATACTTAAAGTGGTTTAAAAGTAGTTTCGGATCGTGCCGGTTCGACCGGGCTTTCCGTTCGCGCCTTTGACTCGCAGATGCATATTTGTCTCAGTTTATGGTATTTCTGAATAGTATCTTTTTTTAGTGATTTTCACCTAATTATATTGACATACATTTGACACTGTGCTAAAATAGATAGCATGGCAACTATATTCTATAAATAAAGAAAGAAGAGACAGATGTATGCTTGAACTAAAAGAAATTAAAAAAGTGTATCATGTCGGTGATATCGAGACAAAGGCGCTTGACGGAATCAGCGTTGCATTCAGAAAAAAAGAATTTGTAGCTATTCTGGGAACGAGCGGATCAGGAAAGACAACATGTCTTAACGTTATAGGCGGTCTTGACAGATATGATTCAGGAGATCTTATTATCAACGGAAAGTCAACAAAGGATTTTAAGCCTAATGAATGGGATGCGTACAGAAATAACACTATCGGCTTTGTATTCCAGAGCTATAATCTTATCACACATCTCAGCATTGTTGCAAATGTCGAGCTGGGAATGACTCTCAGCGGCGTGTCAAATGCCGAGAAACACAAAAAGGCTCTCGAAGCGCTTGAAAAAGTGGGACTTAAGGATCACCTTCACAAAAAGCCCAATCAGCTTTCAGGCGGTCAGATGCAAAGAGTTGCAATAGCAAGAGCACTTGCCAATGACCCTGATATTTTACTGTGCGACGAACCTACGGGTGCTCTTGATACAACAACCAGTGTTCAGATTATGGATCTTATAAAAGAGGTCGCTAAAGATAAGCTTGTAATTATGGTAACACACAATCCTGATATTGCAGAACAGTATGCAGACAGAATTGTAAGGTTCCAGGACGGAAAAATTATTTCCGATTCAAAGCCACATAAGGAAAAGCCTAAAAAGGACGAATTCAAGCTTAAAAAAACAAGCATGAGCTTTTTAACCGCGTTAAAGCTCTCTGCAAATAATATAAGAACAAAGCTGGGAAGAACATTTCTTACAGCGTTTGCTTCAAGTATAGGTATTATAGGAATAGCACTTATACTCAGCCTGTCTGTAGGTTTTCAGATACAGATAGACGATTATCAGAGAAATGCGCTCAGTGAATTTCCTATTATGATAAGTAAGGAAACTGCGTCAGTTGACAGTGACCTTATGAAGCAGCAGAGAGAAAGAATGAGCGGTGAA
This sequence comes from Bacillota bacterium, assembly GCA_023458875.1. GTDB lineage: Bacteria > Bacillota > Clostridia > Oscillospirales > Ruminococcaceae > HUN007. Next base: position 25,377 of record JAEWXO010000006.1, read on the forward strand.
AGTGCTGAGGATAAAGGTGTTGCATATCTTTATGACAATACAATGACTCAGATGACACATGAAAACCTTATAAATGAAAAGTATATGGATTATATTAAAAATGTAAGTCCTGATATATGCAAGAGAATAGGATATACAAGGCTTATAGGATTTAATATTCTTACAAAGACAAATGACGGTGTAAAACCGTTTATGGCCAGTGCTTCAAGCCAGACTGTTTCTTCATTTTTCGGCTCATACCCTGTAAATGTTGATGAAAATGAAGAAAACTTTGTATCCTCAAACTTTGAAATTCTTGCAGGAGAAGTTACTGACAATGAAACAGATGTAGTTCTTGTACTCACTTCATTAAACGAGTTTGATAAGACTCTGGCAAAAAATCTTGGATTTGAAACTGAAAACATTGAAGAAATCAAATACGAGGATATAATAGGAAAGAAAATGCGTATAGTTAAAAACAACGATTACTATTCAAAAACAGAGATAAACGGTTCATCCTCTGTTTTCCTTCCGAATACTGATTACGATGCACTATATGACAAGGCAGATAATATTGAGATAACAATAGCAGCAGTTGTACGTCCTAATGAGGATGCGGTTATTTCAAAAATGTTTGAGGGTCTTATTTATAATGAAAAGCTTGCAGAAAGAGTTATGGAGGATGCAAAAAAATCCGATATCGTAAAAGCACAGCAGGAGGCTGACCATAACATAATATCAATGGAAAGCTTTACTAAGGATTCGGAAAAGGATATGGTGCTTGCTTATATTGGCGGAAGTGATATTCCGTTTATGCTGACAATGTATCCGGCAAGCTTCGATCAGAAGGATAAATTAGTTGATTATCTTGATAAATACAACGAGTCTGTTTCTGAGGAAGAAAAAATATTATATACGGATCTTGCGGAAACCATAACAAGTATGACAGGCGGAATAATGGACGGTGTAACACTTGTGCTTATCGCGTTTGCGGGTACATCGCTTATAGTAAGTCTTATAATGATCTGCATTATAACATATACTTCCGTTCTTGAAAGAACAAAGGAAATAGGCGTATTAAGAGCACTGGGTGCAAGAAAGAAGGATATAACACGAGTATTTGATGCGGAAACGTGTATTCTTGGTGTATGCTCAGGACTGCTCGGTGTGTTTATAGCATGGCTGCTCACGTTCCCGATAAATTCTGTTATCTATGAAAAAGCAGATCTTGAACATGTTGCAACATTAAAAATAGAACATGCGCTTATGCTTGTTCTTGTAAGTACTGTGCTTACAATGCTGGGCGGACATATACCGGCTAAGATGGCAGCAAAGAAGGATGCTGTTGAAGCATTGAGGACTGAATAATATAATTTTAAAGCCGATAAAACTTTTAAAAAAAGTTTTATCGGCTTTTTTTTATAAATAATATGTTAATATGCGGTCACTATGGTTAGGTTATTAATTAGCAGGGATTTCGGCTTAAGCGGCGCCGACCGGGCTTTCCGGTCGCCCTGGATCTTCGGATACATATGGCTGAATGTGAAAAAACGATACCTTAAGGTCATTAAGGTATCGTTAAAAAAGATTAAGCTTGTAGTAACCGCCTGGGAATTGTCATGGCTGATAATTTTGTAATAAATTAATTTTTTTCATGAAAATTTTATTGGGAGTACCACAAAAAACTTATGCGATAAATATATTATACCACGAAAAAGTTCATTTGTCAACAATATTTAGCAAAAAATATCTTTTTTTGCATTTATAAAAGTATAAAAGTGTATTTTTAGTAATTATTTTCTTTAAATATGTGCGTTTATAGATAATCAGGCTATTGTAATTTTGAAAATAAAGCGTTTTTAACAAAGTCGGAAAAAATATTTCGGAGGCTTGACTCGTATAACAGGATTTTACTGAAATAATCGTTTGTACGGAAAATAAGTGAAGTGCTTTTGTCAGAAATCTTTATATAAAAATTATTGCATATCTTATAAGTATCGTCTGACTCCTGAGGTGCAGACGTTATTTTTTTTTGAATCAGACCGTATGATTTGTCAATGAGCTGAAGGGATAAATTTTTATACAGATCAAGGATATCACTGCATGTATGTAAAATCCCTTTGTCACAGCAGTTGCTGAAGGTAAAGGCATATCTGTCGTTAAGTATAAGGTTAGGGAGGAGAGCAACTGAGCTTGTCTGTTCTGTCGGATTGCAGTAATTAATAAGGGGCGTATAACCGTTACAGAAAATAATCAGGGGCAGTATCTCTGAAAATGTACTCAGATTATAGTTTATAAGCTCCGGTGTATGCCGGTTGCTGAACGTAATAATATGAGTTATATGTATATCCGGTCTGTTAAGGCACAGTGTAGTAAGCTCATTGGTAATCATGCTGTGTGAAGGCGGTGCAATAACGAATAATGACTGTGTATCGTTATCCCGGAGCATTCGTTTTATTGCCGTTTCAACAGAAAGCCTGTCGTTTACGGCACAGGGGATAAGGCGCTCGCAGGAGGCTTCGGTATTCCATAACATATGAGGCTCCGGAATGTTTGAAAGTGTACTTATTACAGATGATATTTTCTGGTTCCGGAGATAGTTTTCTTCGCCTATAACTGTAATTTTATAATTTTCACACAGAAGCTTCTTTTCATCCGGTGACAGCATAAGGCTGTCAGACAGAGAACGGACGGTATCCAGGTCTGAGGGAACTCTTGCACCGGAGATATATTTATGAAGCAGTGTCCGTTCAATGCCGGTTTCAGCGGATAGAGCGGAGATGTTAATTTTGCGTTCCCTTGTAAAGGACGAAAGTATGCTTGAAAATCTTGACATAGTGGTCACCTCATAGAGTAGTAGTTAAGCAGGCATATTTATTCATACTACATACCGTTAAAATATGATAAAAATATTTCCTTAATATATTAAAAGTATTATATCATAATATTCAGGGCGGTTTTGGGGGAAAAGCACACTGAGTAAAAATAAATTATTCCCATAAAATGTAATTCGATAGTCGCTTATTCCATAAAAATTCGTTATAGGGAAAAAGTATTGTAATGGAATATTTTATAATATATAATAAATCCATACTGTTGAGCAACAGTTATTTACAGTTGATTATGCATCATAAAAACCTTTATGGAAAAAATTGTTTGTCACAGATGATGTCACATATTTACAAATGATTTTTGATGTTGTATAATGGTAATTGTGAATAGTGACAATAAAAACCATAAATCGTGTGGTACAATACAGCGGTTTTATTGTCGGAAGGGATGTGATATATATGATAAAAATAAAGCTCGCGTTGGTGGACAGTGATGAAATTTATTTAAAAAGAATAACAAAACTGTTAAACAGCAAATTTCAGAATCAGATTGATATTTATTCATTTTCAGATGGACTGACTATAGCAGATGAGGTAAGGGAAAAGAAAATAAATGTACTGATAGCAACACAGGATATAGAAATAAACACAGATAAACTCGCGGATTTCTGTATGTTCGCATATTTTACAGACTCGGTTTCGATAGCTTCATATAAAAATAAAAAATCAATATGCAAGTATCAGAGGGTAGACCTTATTTATAAGCAAATTTTAGGGCTTTATTCAGAAAAGCTTGCAGATAAGGTCAGATATAAAAATATTAACGGAAAGAAATCAGAAATAAGCCTGTTTGTTTCAGGCTGTGACGGTGCAGGTTCAACAACAGCAGCGGCGGCATACGCAACATATCTTGCTGCAAAGGGGAAAAAGACACTGTTTCTTAACCTTAAACAGTTCAGTGACATGAATTCTATTTTCACGGCATCAGGAGAAGGTTCCTTTACAGATGCAATATTTGCAATAAAGAGCCATAAAGTCAATATGACCCTGAAGCTTGAAAGCATAGTAAAGCAAAGCCGGGAGGGCGTGTATTTTTATGATACATGCAGAAATGCACTTGATTATACTGAAATAAAAGTGGATGAGCTTAAAATTCTGCTTGACGAAATGAGCAGCAGCTTTGGTTATGATAATATTGTTATTGTAACTGACTTTTACCTTTCCGGTATTCTGCTTCTGCTGCTTGAATATTCTTCAAGTATAGTTTTTGTATCCGACACAAATAAAATATCACAGATTCAGCTCGGAAAAAAATGCGAAGCAATACGCAGTCTTGAAAAGAGAAAAAAAATAAACATTTCAGACAAGATGATGCTGATACTTAATAAGTCGTCCAATAAGGGAATGATAAAGACTGAACTGCCTGTTATCGGAATTCAGGCAAAGCTTAAGTCCGCTGATGCCGGCGAAATTGTAAAGGAAATATCAAAATCAGGAATGTTCGATAAAATATGTGTGCATTGACATAATGGAGGTATCGTGATGAGTGTGACAGCGGATATAGCCGGTACGGATAAATTGGCGGCAGAACTGAAAGCATATGTTCTTGAAGAGCTGAATCTGAATGAAATGTCTGATGATGAGCTGTACAATTCAATTGAAAAGACAGTAATACAGAGAACAGGTGATATGTTTTTATCAATAGACGAAAAAGTAATAATCATTGAGAGCATATTCAGTTCGATAAGAGGACTCGGATTGCTTGATATAATAATGAGAGATGACACAATAACGGAGGTGATGATAAACGGGTACGACAACATCTACATAGAAAAAAACGGCGTTGTAAAGAAGCTTAACAATAAGTTTGAAAGCCGTGAACGACTTGACGATATAATACAGCGCATAGTTTCAACGGCAGGAAGGGAGGTAAATCAGGCTAATCCGATAGTTGATACAAGACTGGCAGACGGGTCAAGGGTAAACGTTGTTCTGCCGCCTGTATCGCTTTGCGGTCCGGTTGTAACAATACGAAAATTTTCAAAAAAACCTATGACGGTAGAACAGCTTATAAAATACGGAGCTGTCACTCAGGACATTGCGGACAAGCTTGCCATGCTTGTAAGAGCAAAATATAATATTTTTATAAGCGGAGGAACAGGCTCAGGAAAGACAACATTTCTCAATGCCCTGTCAAATTTTATTCCGAAAAATGAACGTATTATAACGATTGAGGATTCAGCGGAGCTTCAGATAAAACAGATTCAAAACCTGATAAGCCTTGAAACAAGAAACGCCAATTCGTCAGGTGCCGGAGAGGTTTCAATGAGGGAGCTTATAAAGTCATCACTCAGAATGAGACCTGAAAGAATAATTGTAGGGGAGGTAAGAGGGCCTGAAGCATTGGATATGCTTCAGGCAATGAATACAGGGCATGATGGCTCTCTGTCAACAGGTCATGCAAATTCCGCAGCTGATATGATGAGCAGGCTTGAAACAATGGTGCTTACAGGAGCAGAGGCATTGCCGCTTGTTGCTGTGCGGAAACAGATTGCTTCTGCTGTGGATATTGTTATTCATCTTTCAAGACTCAGGGATCATTCGAGAAAGGTTACGGAAATAACAGAAGTAGCCGGAATGAACAACGGAGAGATAATGCTTAATCCTCTGTATGTTTTCCGGGAAAATGAGAGAAGCAGAAGTGACAGGGTAAGCGGTTCACTGGTAAGGACGGAGTGTAAGTTTATTCATTATACAAAGCTCCGGAGGAGTGGGATAGAGGATATTATTTAAGCATGGATAGCAGGAGTTTCGACTCTGCGGAGTCGACCGGGCTTTCCGGTCGCCCTGGGCCTTCGGGTATACATGCCTGGATGAATAGGAATGATAAGCATAAGGATGGGAGCTTTTTAGAAAATATTCAGCTGTTACGGTTGGGTTATTGATTTAAGCAGGGATTTCGAATCTGCGGATTCGACCGGGCTTTCCGGTCGCCCTGGACCTTCGGGCATACGTATCTGGATGAATAGTAACGACTTGGTTTTAAATGTTGCGGGGAGGCAAAAGTGAAAAAGAAAAAATATGAAGGGACAAAAGGACTTAGAGGGAGAGGGGTTGATTATTCGTTATACAGACTGAAACCGGCTGAGTTTTTAACGGGGGCTGTGCTGGGGGTGGCTACAGGGTTTGTTGTGGGCATGGTGTTTTTTGAATCGGCATTGTGCGGTGTTTTAGCAGGATTTCCGGGTATATTTATTTCTGTACCGGCTTACAGAAAATATCTTAAAAAACGCCGGATGAAATATCTGCTGATTCAGTTCAGGGATTTTCTTGAATCCCTGTCAAATTCACTTTCGGCAGGTCAGAATATTTCCATGGCAATAAGCTCGGCGTACAATGATATGGTTATGCAGTATGGTGAAAAATCGTTAATGGCAGCTGAGACAAAAAATGTGCTGAACGGAATGAGAAACAATAATACAGCTGAAAATATGTTTATGGACTTTGCGGAAAGAAGCGGGCAGGATGATATACAGAGCTTTGCCGAAACATTTCAGATATGTAACAGAACGGGTGGAAACATTAAAAATATTATTTCCGAAACCTATAGGATAATAAGAGAAAAAATGACTATGGAAAAGGAAATTGCAGCAATAGCGTCAGGTGGAAAAAACGAGCTTATTATAATGACATGTATGCCGCTTATAATAGTACCGATGTTAAGGACTCTTGGTGACAGTGATATTTCCGGAAACAACGGGGTAACAATAATAGTCAGGGTTATAGGTATTATTATAATAGGGAGTGCATATGCTATCGGGTGTAAAATAGCGGAGATTACATAGAAAGTATGTCCTTAGATTAAAAACATAAAAAAATTTAAAAAAATACGTTTATATTCAGCCATTACGGTTAATTTTCGCTGAGGATTTCGAATCTGCGGATTCGACCGGGCTTTCCGGTCGCGCCTTTGACCTTCGGGCATGGTTGAATATTAACAAAAAAGGGTAATCATAGATGAATCATTCATTATCAGTATTTTTGGCAATTCCGGCAACCGTTACGTCGGTTATATGGATAGTATTATTCTTTTTTAATCATAGCAGATATAAAAATATTTTAAATACACCTGCAGTGAAAAAGTATGTCATGCATGATATATTCTTTATCGGATTTGCAATTATGAAGCTTTTGAATATAAATGTAAAGGGTGAGAAATTCACGCTTAAAAGAAGCCGTATTGCAGAAATATACGGAATAAAATATGCAGAGTATTACACATATATGATTGCAGGGGCACAGATTACATATGCGGCTACACTTCTGCCGGCTGTGCTTATGCTGGCGGCTGTTACAGAAAATACGGCATCAGGTGTGCTTGGGATAATTATGTCAGGACTTATGCTTATATATATGGACTTTGAGATAAAGAAAAAAGTAAATCAGAAGCATGAAGAAATACTTTCCGAGCTGCCTGCAATGATTTCAAAGCTTACATTGCTCGTAAATGCCGGAATGGTTCTCAGAGACGCATGGAACAAGACAGCACAGTCATCTGACACTACGCTGTGCCGTGAAATGAGACAGACAAGCCTTGAAATACAGAACGGTGTTTCAGAAAAAGAAGCATTAAACGCATTTGCTGACAGGTGTCAGACAAAGGAGATAAGAAAATTTATAAGCTCACTGAGTCAGAATATTAAAAAGGGAAATTCAGAAATGGCAGAGTCTCTTAAGATTATTGCATCAGAACAGTGGGAAGAAAAGAAAAATTCAGTCAAAGTAAAAGGTGAAGCAGTAAATCAGAAGTTATTATTTCCGATGCTTATGATATTTGTCGCAATAATAATTATGATAATCGTACCTATATTTGTAAATATAATTTAGAGGAGAAGTAAAATGAGAGCTTTAATAAAGAAAATACAATCAGGAGTAAATCAAAAGACAAGACTGTTAATTTCCGAGGAAACAGGAGAAGTAAACCTTGTTGCCATTCTGCTTATTATAATAGTAACAGTTGGCCTTGTAGCGATATTTAAAACACAGATAACCAACTTGATAAACGCCATATTCCAGAACATAACCAATGCAATCGATAGTATATGAGCAAACTGAAAAGATTTGCGGAGGATCAGAACGGTGCGGCTTCCATCGTTGAGGCTGCACTTATATATCCTGTCGTTATTATGACTGTTGTACTTATGATATATATAGGCGTATATATGCTGGAATCATCCTTGCTGAAGGATATGGCAGGTAAAACAGCCGTTATGGCCGGGCGTACCATATCATTTCCGGGATATAACGAACTAGGGGATATGTACAGCGGTCAGCCGGATTTTGCATGGAGTGAGGACGGGCCGTCAATAAGCCGGATAAACAGTGCGTACAATAAATCAGTTCCTTACCGTTATATTGTTCTGGGCGATGCTGACAGCGGATTACTTCGTTCAACGGAAAAATTTGCGTCAGAGCTTCTTTTTTCATCTGATTCACCGGAATGCACAATTGATGTAAAACGTCATGTTTTAAGCCGCCGGATAAATGTAAAAATCAAAAAAGAGGTATCCATGCCGCAGATTTTTAAATATTTAGGGATAAATGATAATTATAATATAAATGTATCGGCTTCTGCAATTACATCCGATCCGGCTGAGTTTATAAGAAATACCGATATTACCGTAAATTTTGCAGGATATCTTGCGGAAAAATTTAATTTCAGCGATAAGCTTTCCGCTGTATGCAAAAAGCTTTCAGGATGTTTGGAAATATTTAATGTGCGTGAAAATTCAGAATAACTCAGACAGGGGCTGATTATATGGCAATAAAAAATCCGGAGGGGTCAATTACTATTGAAGCTTCTCTGGCACTGCCCTTTTTTATCTGCGGGTATCTGATGATTATATCGCTTATTTCAATAGTGAGAATTGAAAGTACGGTTCAGTATGCAGTGAATCAGTCTGCAAAAGAACTGTCCCAGTACTGCTATGTTGCGGACAGACTGGCTTCGACGTCTGTTATAGACGGTTCGGATTCCTCACTCAATGAGATTATTAAAGGCGTGACTGATTTTTCGGGAATGATGCAGGACGAGGGCGAGGATGACGATGATCTTGAAGCAGGCAGTGTTATAAAATCCCTCACAATGATGGTTTCAAATACTGCTGCAAATGAAATGATAGGAAGTAAGATTACCGATTCACTCTGCCGCAGACTTGTGAGCGGCTATATTACGGAGAATAGGTCAGAAGCTGATAAATATCTTATGAAGCTCGGCGGAATAATGATGGATGATATTGATTTCAGATATTCGGATATATTAAAGGACGGAGAATCTGTAAATATTACAGCAATATACAACGTCAGACTTAATACGTTCGGACTTTTAGGAGACAAAGGTTTTACCTTCACACTGAAAAATTCCGCACATACGGCCGCATGGACAGGAGCGACGATAAGAGAAAGAGCGCAAAAACAGGAGGAGAGCAGATGGCAGCTTTCAAATTTTGAAAGAGGGCGTTCATGGATTGCGACAATAAAGGAGGAAAACAAGGATACTGCGGTTGCCTCCGGAATAGGTATTGATTTATTTGACAGCAGTACAAATACATTTACACAGGTGTATTCAGTAAATATTTTTGCACATTCGTATTCATCATATGAAAAGACATCAGATACAAGCGGGGCAATGTGCTACACGCTAAAGGATGATTATTGCCTGAAAATTATAGAAGAATACGCACAGGAGCTTAATGAGAATACAGAGGGACTTGAAAAAAGCATTACAATGGACAGCGGTACAGAATATCATTTAAGTGATAAAAAAAGAAAAAGAAATTTACTCATAATTGTACCCGAAGAAGCGCAGGAAAACGACAGCATAAAGAAGTCACTGGAGAAGACAGCATACTCAGTAGGTAAAAACACGGGCGTTGAGGTTAAATATATTTACAGGGAAAAAGCCCTTTAAAAAGAGGAAAGGAAACAAATAAGATGACAGCAATAATTGCAGGAATAACAGCTGCATTGATTTCATCAGTGCTTTTTGTAAGACTTAAGGATATCGGAGATAAACCTGAGGAAAGGCACCAGAAAATAAAATGGTTTATATTGGCCGCGGCAGTATATACAGTCATAGACTGTACAATAATAAAATATATGTACTCAGGCGGCAGCCGCTTATCTGTAACGTGCAGCACGGTTATTCTTGCAAATGCAATGTTCCTGCTTGCGGTTATTGATTTAAGATACAAAAAAATACCTAACAGATGTATTCTGGGACTTGTTCTGATAAGGACATTCTGCATACTGTGGCAGGGAATACAGACGGAAAGTGTGGTATCCGTTTTTATAAATTCATTTGCCGGACTTGTTACAGGACTTGCAGTACTGGCTGCTATTTCACTTATTTCAAAACAGGGGATCGGGGCCGGAGATATAAAAATGTATGCTGCAATAGGATATTTTATCGGTTGCTCAGGGGTTCTGGATATACTCATGTATTCATCTTTTTTCTGTACTGTTGCCGGAATTTTTCTTGTAATAATAAAAAAATGCAGAATGAAATCACTTGTACCGATGGCGCCGTTTGCATTTATGGGAACAATGCTGTATTTCATTTTGTATATGAATGAAGGGTTAGTATGAAAAATAAAAAATATCTTATTCTGTTTACTATGACTGCAATGCTTTGTGTAATGTGGGTAAGTGTTCTGGGCGGCGGAAACAGCAAGAGCCGTATGTATGAGGAATATATAAAAAAGGCAGAGCAGCATGAAAAGAAGGAAGCATATATTACAGCTGCTGATAATTACCTGAAAGCACTTGAAATATATCCTGATGATTACGGACTGATGATAAAGATTGCTGAAAATTATATGAAATGCGATGACCGGAACGGTTTTTTACAGTACTGCGATATGGCGGCTGATAAAAACAAATCTGCCGATGAGCCGTATATCCTTAAAGCAGAGTATTACAGCAGGGCAGAGGAATATGAGAGTGCAATAAATATTCTTAAACGCGCACCGAAAAAAGATATGGATGAAAAAGTGGATAAGCTCCTCTCATCACTTAAGTATAAATTCAGCGACAGCTATCATTCATACAGCGATATGAAATATTTTTATGACGGATATGCTTCAGTACAGAATGAAAAAGGAAACTGGGGCGTTGCTGATTCTGAAGGAAACATAAAACTTCCTGCAAAATACGATGAGATAGGCGGCGCATATAATAAGGATAAGGACATAGTTCCCGTATGCAAGGACGTAGAGTGGTATTTTTCTGATCTTAAAGGGAGAAAAAAATATGTGCCGGACAATCAGTACTCGTTTCTGGGAACATACTCAGAGGGCTTTGCACCGTTTGAATATAAGGGCAGATACGGATATATGGATCTTGAATATAATGAATACAGCTGTGAATTTGATTATGCCGGAGCGTTTTTAAACGGAATTGCGGCAGTAAAAAAGAACAGTAAATGGGCGCTTATTGATACAGATTTCAGGGAGGTAACGGAATTTATCTATGATAATATAAAAACGGATTGTTATGGCTTCTGTATAAGCGATGATGTTATAACCGTAACACAAAACGGTGAGGAATACTGTATTGATAAAAAAGGCAGAAAAACAGATAATAATATTAAATATCCGTGCGGATTAAAGCCTGTATGTGATGGGGATATGTGGGGATTTGCTGACATGAACGGAAAAACGGTAATAGAGGCTCAGTTTCAGGATGTGAATCCTTTTACAGAAGCGGGGACGGCTTCTGTAAAAGAAAACGATTCATGGCATGTGATTAAACTTTATTCGTATAATTAGCAGGGGTTTAAAGGCATATGCCCGAACGTTAAAGGCGCGACCGGAAAGCCCGGTCGACTCGGCACGAGTCGAAATCCTTGCTACTCTTAAAATATATTATAAATGTATGGCAAATCATTTATATAGGTACGGTGTAATTTTTCCTTTATGGTTTCTATTTCGGCATTTATTTCGTCGCTGTCGGATTCCAGAAGCGGCTTTATTCTGCTGATAGAATCATTTATATCTTCAAGCTCCCTGCTGTTTACAAAAAAAGCAATACGCCTGTAGCTGTCATCCCAGTTTGCTGATAATTTTTCAGCGTTGTCGATGCCGGCTTTTTTGTCGTTATCAATTAAATTTTCCTGAATCAATGTAAGTTTTTCATCAAGTGATTGCCGCTCATTTCGTATTATAAAAACAGAAAATATATCGAGTCCTATAATTGACAGTATGATTGCAATGCTTATATATATTCTTGCCACTATTTACTTCCTCCGTTTGATTTTTGTTTTTTTATAACAGTATATTTTTTGTCGCTGTCTGAAGATAAAAGAAATATATCCTTTATACTGCATTTATTTTTTCTTAAAATACTGTTTATATATGAGTCGCTCATGCCTGCAGCCTGCTGTCCCTTTTTCAGAAGCTCACCGTCATCTATAATTATATACGGAGGATCGATTAAATCATCTTTGTTCCCTGTGTCCTGCTTTTCAGCAGGCTGATAAGGTGTTTTCTGATATGCTGATATTTTTCCGTTTGTTTCAACAATTGCAAACTGGACCTGTGAAATATCAAAAATATTAACAGACCTCAGTGATTCAAGCAGATCATCAAGTGACATACGCAGAGCCTTTAATTTTTCCTGATCAAGCACACCATTGCTTATTATAATCTGTGGTGTTCCTGACACAAGACGCCTGAATCTACGTGATTTAAGCGTAATGACGGATACCAGAACATCAAATGAGACAAGGAATAATATAGGGATAAGTGCGATAAGAACAGGTGTATTAGGGTCCTCAAGCGATAGAGTCGCAATGTTTGAAATAAGTATAGTAATTACAAGCTCAGTAGGCTGCATCTGCCCGATTTGTCTTTTTCCCATCAGGCGCACAGAAAATATTACAGTAATATATAAAATAAATGTACGTATAAGAACAACCGTCATAATTATCTTCCCTTTTAATAAAATTTATCCTGTATAATATAAGGAATTGTTTTATTATTATAGCCCTTTATTATAGTATTATTTACAGAAAAGTGATAATACTATATGTAAATTATTATACTCATAATTTCAGGGAGGGGATTTTTTATGCAGATGGATGTTAAAATAGATTATCAGGATGAAAAGCTGGACGGGGCTCTTGATTTAAAGCTTGACCGACTTCGGAAAATTACTTCGGAAACGTCGGATCTTCTTGTAAATAAAATAGAAATAAGCGGAGTTAAATGTGCGCTTCTTTGCTGTGAGGGAATGCTTTCGACAAGTACCATAACAAGACTTGTACTTGTTCCGCTTACAGAGCTTAAGCTTGAAGGTCTTGTTAATGCTCAGAAGCTTTTTTCTCATATAGACGGTAAAATGCTTTTGTCTGTTGACAGGCCAAAGGCTGATAATTATGCGGATGTTATAAGACTTATAAACTCAGGCTTTGCAGTGCTTGTAGCAGACGGAAATGAGGAAGCACTTGCATTCGGCGTTCAGGGCTACAGTACAAGAGGAATTGATGAGCCTACATCAGAGCAGAACATAATGGGAGCACATGACGGATTTACGGAAACTATAAGGACAAATATGTCTCTTATACGCAGAAGAATGAAAACTCCTTATTTAAAGATGGAGCTTTTTGTTATGGGCAAAAAAAGTCATACGGATCTCTGTCTTGCATACATGACAGACAGGGTACCGGAGGAGCTTCTGGACAGAATAAAAAAATCCCTGAAAACTGTTGATCTTGATACTATATTGTCAAGCGGCTATCTGAGGCCATTTCTGGAGGAAAAGACACCAAGAATATTTGACTCATGCGGGATAACACAACGCCCTGATGTTCTTTGTTCAAAGCTTCTTGAGGGAAGAGTCGCTCTTATTGTGGACGGCACGCCTTTTGTTATTGTTATTCCAAAGCTTTTTTCCGAAAGCTTTCAGACTATGGATGATTATAACTGCAAGCCGTATTATTCGGCTTTTATGAGGTGGATAAAATATTTTTCTTTTTTTGTTTCACTTCTTCTTCCCGGAGTATATGTTGCAATTGTAATTCATCACCCGGAATTTTTTAACCGTACATTGCTGCTTCTGCTTGCAAAGGCTGAAGAGAATGTAGCTCTTTCCCTTATAACCGAATCAGTTATTGTAATGATAATGTATGAAATAATAAGGGAGGCGGGAATACGGCTTCCCAAAGCAGTCGGCGGGGCAGTAAGTATTGTATCAGGTATTATCATAGGCGATGCGGCAGTCAATTCGGGACTTATAAGTACGCCGATGCTTCTTATAATTGCAATGTCGGTGGTAAGCGGTTTCGTTCTGCCTGATCTGAACCATCCTGTAACTGTTTTCAGGTTTTTGTTTTTAATAGCCGGAGGAATATTCGGCCTCTATGGAATAAGTCTTCTTGGTTCGGTAATGCTCTTTAATCTTTGTGCAACCGAAGATTATGGATTTGCCGTAACGAGTCCGGTTTCGCCGTTCAGCAGAAGCTCAATGCGTGACATTATAACAAGGGTAGGCTTCAGAAAAATGCAGCACGGAAATTTTACTGTGGAAAAACTTAAATGATGGGAGGAAAACGGTGTGAAGCTTAGTTACGGACAGCTGCTGGCGGTATTGTTTTTGTTCAGAGCATTTACGCTTATATGTTCAGGTATGGAATATTCAATAAACCAGATGATAGGTGTTGCTGTTTCAGCAGTCATTCAGCTTGCTTTGGTTATTCCGCTTATAATAATAATTAAAGAAAAAACCTTTGATTACGAGAAGGCCAGAAAGAAGGGCCTTGTATTTTCGGTATACTTTATATTATTCGGTGCAGTGTCATTTAAACGTCTGCTCGATATAATGGGTGCCGGAAATTTCTCGGATGTGAAAAATATAGCTTCTGTAATATTATTGGCTATTGTCTGCTTTTATTGCGCCGGATTAGGAATTCATGCACTGGGCAGGACTGCTGTCGCAGTTCAGGGGTTATTTGTTTTTTTCCTTGCGGTTTTATTTATAGGAGTATATACGGGAATAGATTTTTCAAACTTTAAGTCATTATCGGAGAGCGGCAGTATAATTGAGTATGCCATACATGACTTTGCAGGAAGTGGGGAAATAATTGCGATGTTTGTGCTTCCTGCATTTACAGCGGACCGTTGCGGAAAGGCGATATATTTTTATTTTGGATTAAGACTTATTGTTACTGAAATAATCTCACTTGCAGGAATAACCGTGCTTGGCGGTGTGGCAGGGCTTGTGCAGTATCCGTTCTTCGGAATGTGCTCATTTTCACAGCCGTTCAGCGTTCAGCGTTCAGACGCGCTCTTTATAATATCCTATGCAATGATATGCATTGTAAACATTACAGCGGATATAATTATTGCAGCGAAATTTGCTGAATGTATAACTAAAAAGGGAAGACTCTTTTCTGTTTTAATGATAATTGCAGTCGGGTTAATTATGGGAAATACGGAGTCTTATATGACAGAATGTATATTTATAATTATTTTTGTTGTTTTAAGCTACATTATTTTTCCTTCTATGATAGTCAAAAAAGAAAAGCGGAAAGGTCCGGTGACCGGAAATGTATAAAAAATGCTTTTTAATAGTGTTCATAGCTTTTTTGCTATGCAGCTGCGGAGAAAATCTCGAGGTCCGTGAACGCGGATTTGTACAGGGTATGGGAATATCCAAGGACGATAAAGTACATGTATGTCTGCGTGTATTTGAGGAAATTGACAAAACAAAAGAATACAGGGGTACCGGTGATACTCTTGAAGATGCCATAAACGATGCCGAAACAACACAGGGAAAAGACTTTTTTGCAGGACATACAGAAATAGCCGTGATATCCCAAAATCAGAAATATGATGTTATAAAAGAGCTTATAAACACTGATATTTCCCCAGGATGTATTATAATGTACAGTGATGACCCGGTAGGGTTTGTGGAGAATAATGATACTATAGAAGTGCTGGATGTACTGGAGACATTTGTAAGAAACAAAAGGGCCGAAAAAATAAATATTTGTGACGTAATAAACAATAACGGACAAAATACGTAAGGAACTTTATACGCACTGGAACAGATTTTATGTAGAAATGCTCATTAAAGTGTGCTATAATGATATTATCTATTAAATTTTTCAGAAGGTGAAACCGTTATTTTATGATATACTTTGACAATGCGGCAACGACAAAGCCTGATAAGGCTGTAACAGCAGCAGTCTGTGAGTGTATGGAAAATACATTCGGAAATCCGTCATCACTGCACAGGCTTGGCATAGAAGCGCAGCTTTTTATGGACAATGCAAGAAAAAATATAGCCTCAGCGCTTAATGTTCCTGCTGAAACCGTATATTTTACATCAGGTGCAACAGAGAGCAGCAATCTGGCAATACGCGGCGCGGCAGGTGCTTACGGACGGAGAAAAAAGCGTGTAATAACAACGACAGTAGAGCATTCATCAGTAAAAGAGGCATTTAACCGTCTGGAGGATGAAGGCTATGAGGTTATAAGAATTTCTCCCGGCAGTGACGGAAAATTTTTGGTAAAGGATTTTACCGATGCTGTAAATGAGAGTACATGCCTTATCAGTACAATGCTTGTAAACAATGAAACAGGAGAGCTTCTGCCGGTAAAAAATATTTTTGCAGAGGCAAAAAGAAAAAACAGGGATATAATCACACACTGTGATGCAGTACAGGCATTTATGAAGATTCCGGTAAAGCCGTCTGCCATCCAGGCTGACCTTATATCTGTCAGTGCCCATAAGATTTACGGACCGAAGGGGATAGGTGCTTTGTACGTAAAAAAGGGCGTGAGACTTTTAAAACAGAATCTCGGCGGAAAACAGGAAAACGGAATGAGAGGCGGAACCGAAGCAGTGCCTCTTATAGCCGGATTCGGAGAAGCTGTCAGGGTAATGAATGAATCCATGAGCGACAGAGTGAAAAATATGGAAAATATAAAGAGCTATTTTATTTCAAAAATTGTTGAAGATGACGATATATTTATCAATTCCTCTGAAAATTCGGTTCCGTATATAGTCAATATTTCCATTCCCGGAATACGCTCGGAAATAATGCTTCATTTTCTTGAAGAGCGCGAAATTTACATCTCAAGCGGCTCGGCGTGTTCAAAGGGAGCAAAGAGCGGCGTCCTTAGCGAATTCGGAATAAATCCGCAGCTTGAGGACAGCGCGCTTCGTATAAGCTTTGGCCATAATAACACATTTGACGAAATAGATAGATTTATAGAGGCAGTTTCAGACGGAAAAAAACGATTAAAACGATAAAAGGAAGAATAGTATGAAAGAAATTATTTTAGCAAAATACGGCGAAATAGCATTAAAGGGACTTAACAAAAATACATTTGAGGATCTCCTTATAAAAAATATAAAGAGAAGGCTAAAGCCTGTAGGAAGGTTTGACTACAGCAGACAGCAGTCGACTATATACATAATTCCTGAGGATGAAAGTATTGATCTTGATTTTACAATGGAAAAGCTTCAGACTGTATTCGGAATAGCTGTAATATGCAGAGCGGCAGTAATCGAAAAGGATTTTGAAAAAATATGTGAGGGCACAACAGAATATCTTACAGATACACTCTCATATGCAAAAACCTTCAAGGTTCAGGCTAAACGTGCAGACAAGCGTTTCCCTATGAAATCCCCTGAAATATGCAGCGAGCTTGGCGGAGTTATCCTTGAAAAGTTCAGTCATCTAAAGGTTGATGTAAAAAACCCTGAGGTTACGGTAACTGTAGAAATACGTGATACAAAAGCATATGTCCACGCTGTAAAGATTCCTGGTGCAGGCGGACTTCCTGTAGGAAGCAGCGGAAAGGCAATGCTCCTTCTGTCCGGCGGAATAGACAGCCCTGTTGCAGGATACATGATGGCAAAAAGAGGGATACACATATCTGCAATCCACTATATAAGCCCTCCGTACACATCGGAACGTGCACGAATGAAGGTGGAACAGCTTTGTCAGAAGCTCACAGGATATTGCGGAAACATATCGTTTTACTGCGTTCCTTTTACGGAAATACAGGAAACAATAAAGGATAAATGCCCTGAGGAATATTTTACAATAATCATGAGAAGACTTATGATGGAAATAGCGCAGAAAATTTCCGAAAAGGACGAAAGTCTTGCACTGATTACCGGTGAGAGCGTCGGTCAGGTAGCAAGCCAGACTCTCAAAGCTATAGCATGCACAGATGCAGTCTGCAGAATGCCTGTATTCAGGCCGCTTATAGGTATGGACAAGACAGAGATAATCGCTGTTTCAAGAAAAATAGATACATTTGATATTTCCATACAGCCTTATGAGGACTGCTGCACTGTATTTACCCCTAAGCATCCGAAAACAAAACCTTCTCTTGA
Organism: Bacillota bacterium; assembly: GCA_023458875.1. Taxonomy (GTDB): domain Bacteria; phylum Bacillota; class Clostridia; order Oscillospirales; family Ruminococcaceae; genus HUN007. Next base: position 43,598 of record JAEWXO010000006.1, read on the forward strand.
AGAGGTAGAAAAAGCACAAAATTGTTTTGATTTTACAGAAATGATTCAGAAAGCAGTGGACGAAACAGAGCTTAAATTGATAAAGCCGGAAGCTTAGTTCACAGTTTGTTAATGAAATATATATAGATTCTTTACGAAATTTGGTGAGAAAAGTGAATAATGAAGCGCATTTTTTAGAACAAATTATACATTTTCATGAAGATACTATCGAAAAACTTGACAAAAGGGTTACACGAGTGGTAGAATTGTTAACGTTAAGTAATAAATCTATCGCTACAGCAGAAAGCTGTACAGGCGGATTATTATCTCAGCTTATAACTTCTGTGCCGGGTGCATCACAGGTTTTTGAACTTGGGGTCTGCTCATATTCCAACAGAATAAAAAATCAGGTTCTCGGAGTTCCTTCTGAAACTATTGACAGATATACCGAGGTAAGTCAGCAGACAGCCATAAGTATGGCAGAGGGAATAAAAAAGATTTCAGGCGCAGATATCTGCGTATCTGTTACAGGAATAGCAGGGCCGGGAGGCGGTACAGAGAAAAATCCTGTCGGTACGGTATATGCAGGATTTATATATAACGATATAAAACTTATAAAGCTTTTAAAGATGACAGGTACTGAATATGACAGGGAAGCAATAAGAATTCATACTGCTCTCAGCATATTTGAAGCTGTGGAGGAGTTACTTACAGGAGATGTTCAATATGAATAAATCAGCTGTTCGTAAAGGTAATAACAAAAATCGCTTTTCATATGTTGATGTCCTGAAAAATCTTTTTCCGTGGAAAGGTGATTCCGCATCAGAAAAAATAAGAAAAACAGTTTTCATGATAGCGGTCATAATATTCGGCGTATGTGCATATCTGATTTTTGATTATTTTTATGGAAATTATAAAAACAACAAAATGTACGAAGGTTTACAGGAAGACATGCCTTCACTGGCTGATATGATAACACCTGAGGTGACAAATGTCGTAGGCTCAAGTGAGATGCTGCCATACATGCAGAAGATGATTGAAAGAATAGGAAATGAAGATATAGTCGGCTGGATACAGATTCCTGATAAAAACGGAAGCTGTGAAGATACAAAGGTTGATTATCCTATAGTTCAGAAAACAACAGAGGACGAAAGGGAATTTTACCTGGAGCACAACATCTACAAAGAATTTACAGGTAAGGTACCGGGTTCAATATTCCTTGACTGGAGAAGCAGGCTCGGAACTCCTGATCAGTCAGACAACCTCGTTATTTACGGACATCAGATGAAAGACGGTAGTATGTTCGGAAGTCTTCTTGATTATGATCATTACTATTCGTTTTACGGAGAGCATCCGTGCATAGAGCTTTCATCAAGATATGAAGTGTCAACATATAAGATATTCGGATTTTTCTACGCTGATGGCGGAGACACAGAATCTGAGTTTCATTATTTCAATACAATAAACTTTAATTCAGAGCAGGAATTTTACGATTATGTAAACCAGATAAAACGACGTTCATTGATAATTAATGATGTGGATGTAAAATATGGCGATGATCTTCTCGTTTTATCAACCTGTGCAACAGATTATTTCCATGAGGCAAGATTTGCAGTTGCTGCAAGAAAATTAAGGCCGGGCGAAGACAGATACGCCGGAACACAAAACAGCTCAAGAAATAAAAATCCTCTTATGCCGGCAGAATGGTATAAAGCAAAAGGGGACGGCGTGACCTATGACAGTGATGCGGAGTTTGTCCCTTACGGTTAATGAATTATTAAGGAGATCATAAAGCATGAAAAAAAAGAAGACTATACTTGTTATTGTTGCAGTGGTTCTTTTATTTGCAGTAATAGCAATTGTCTATCTTATTTTAAATAAATCCGGTAATGATAAGGTTGCAGTATTACCTGAAACCCAGCCGGGAACAGTTACTACAGCCCCGGTGCTTACAACTGCTGAGGAAACAACAACCACATATCCACCATATGTAAACGGACTCAGCCTCAAAGCACAGGAAGCGTATCAGCAGAACGCCGATACGGTAGGATGGCTCAGAATAAGCAATACAGTTATTGATTATCCGATTGTAAGAGCCACAGACAATGAATTTTACGTTTCAAATAACTTTGATAAACAGCCGGTAGCTGCGGGCTGGACATTTATGGACTTCAGATGTGAATTTCTTAAGGATTACAGCACAGACAACCTTCTGCTTTACGGTCATAATATGGCTGACGGCTCAATGTTCAGCGATCTTAAGAAATATCAAAGAGATGAGTCCTTTTATGAAGCTAATCCTATCATAGAGTTTAGCTCACTTTATGCTGATTATCAGTATAAAATTTTCGCGTTTATGCTTTGCAACGGTACTCAGGGATCGGATTTTGAATTCTGGAACTATACAATATTTTCAAAAGACAAGAAAAATCCTGCATGGTCAGTTAATGAGTATCTGTCAAAGATTAACGATAAATCACTTATTACCACAAATGTTGACTTGAAGGAAGACGACGATTATCTGCTCTTATCTACATGCAACAGTGGTGATACCACAGACAGTACGCGTTTTGTTGTTCTGGCAAGAAGGGTCAGACCGGGAGAGGATGCTTATGAAGGCACCACCGGAAGTGTCAGAAAATAAAAAGTACGGTTTATGATGGTGTTATATAGGTGGAAATTTACATAGCCTACGGGCTGAATGGGAGTTTTTTATGAAAGAACAGTTGCCGCTAAAGCGTATCATCATTGGACTGGCTACAAGCATTGCAACTTCATTAATGGTTACAGTAGCAGGTTCAGCAGATGAAATGGCGCCTAATGTTGCAGGCAAAGAGTCATATGTTATAACAAGTGACGCTGAAGCTTGTCGTCCAGGTGCTTATGCCTCGGTCAGAGCGCTCAATCATGAAGAATACAAAGAAATAATACAAAATTTAAACTTACCACAAGCAGAGAGTGTTGCCGAAAAGTTTGATGTTCAGGATGAATATGATGTTACTGAGTGGTGGAAAGCAGAGCTTTCTGACTACAGTGAAACACTTGAACAGCAGGCGTTGGTTCCAATTGAGCTTCCTGCACCTGCAGAAACCGCACCGCCGGTAAACGCAGATCCTGTAAGCCTTACACCAGGACCAACCGGAGCATTTAGTATACCTGCATCACAATCAGTTAATTTACCAGATAATTTAGAATCAAATACATTTTATTTTACAAGTTATGGTTACGGCCATGGCGTAGGACTTAGTCAGAACGGCGCAAATCTTTATGCTACATATGCAGGTTATGATTATCTTCAGATTCTGCAGCATTATTATCCGGGAACTACAGTTATGTATACTCCGGGTGCCGAATCCGAAACAATATCCGTAAAGGGATATTCAGGCGGAGTAGTTGATATTTTGTCCATGGTCTGCAACGCAGAGATTGGCTCATCATTTAATGTTGAAGCAATAAAAGCTCAGGCAATTGCAGCCTATACATATATTAAGTATTCAGGCGGTTCTACAAACGGTATGGCAATCAAGGAAGGTCCCAACCAGAAAATTATAGATGCTGTCAAGTCTGTTGTAGGTCAGGCAGTATATTATAACGGTTCATTTGCATTGACACAGTTCTATGCGTCAAGCGGTGGTACAACTGCTTCATGTAAGGACGTGTTCTATCAGGACATTCCATACCTCAGATCTGTTCCGTGTGAGCTTGATGCAGCATATGATTCTCACTATGGTGAGATAACTAAGATCAGTGTTGATGCATTGAGAACAAAGCTTCAGAACACATACGGCATTACCTTATCAGCTGATTACTCATCATGGATACAGCTTGTTGAAGGTGATGGAGGATACATAGCGGATGTTGTTATCGATAATCAGAAGACTGTCGACGGATACGCATTTGCCAGAGCAATCGGAGTCAGATCAGGTAAATTTACAGTACTTTATACATGATATAAGTGCAGTAACAAATAATTAATATTAAAGCTTTTCTGAATAATACATATCAGTATAAATTTCAGAAAAGCTTTTTATTTTTAAGGTTACTAATCCGCCATGTCATAAAGTGAGGCAGATATATTAGCGAAGTCCAGGCGACCGCAAAGCCTGGTCGATTTCGCAGAATCGAAACCCCTGCACAAATTAATTTAAAAACAGGAGATGATTTTATGAATATGTATCAGATAATTACAAAAACAAAAAACAGCAGGAAACTTACCCGTGAGGAGATAGAATGGCTTATAAGCGGATACGTGGAAGGAAGCATACCTGATTATCAGATATCCGCGTGGCTTATGGCAGTCTGTTTCAATTCTCTGACTGACGAAGAAACTCTCTATCTTACAATGGCAATGAAAAATTCAGGAGAAACCGTTGACTTATCAACAATTAACGGCATAACTGTTGATAAACACAGCACAGGCGGAGTCGGTGACAAGACAAGTTTAATAATCGGCCCTATTGCAGCGGCATGCGGAGTCAGCGTTCCGAAAATGTCGGGAAAAGGACTGGGACATACGGGTGGAACGATAGACAAGCTTGAAAGTATTCCCGGATGCAGAACAAACCTTCCGTTTGACAAATTTACAGATGCTGTTAATTCTACCGGCTTTTCAATTATTTCACAAAGCGGAAACCTTGTCCCGGCTGATAAAAAGCTTTATGCCCTGAGGGATACAACTGCTACAGTAAATAGTATACCACTTATATGCTCCAGCATTATGAGTAAAAAACTTGCTATGGGTGCTGATTGTATTCTGCTTGACGTAAAGACGGGAAGCGGTGCATTTATGAAAACACCTGATGAGGCACAAAAGCTTGCAGAGCTTATGGTGTCTACAGGCAACAGCGCAGGTAAGAAATGCATGGCTGTAATAACTGATATGAATATACCGCTGGGAAAGGCCGTTGGAAACTCGCTGGAGATTATTGAAGCCGTCGAGGTGCTTAAAGGAAACGACAAGGGAAGACTTTACAGCCTTTGTATCGAGCTTTCGTCCTATATGCTTTACCTTGCAGGCAAGGGAGACAAAGATGAATGTCTCGCTCTTGCCAGAGAGGCTATTGATTCAAAAAAAGCACTGGATGTATTTGAACGTTCTGTAAAGCAGCAGGGAGGCGATACAGCCTTTATAAATAATTATGACCTGTTAGGCAAGGCAAAGGTCAGATATGACGTATACAGCCCGTCAGACGGCTATATTCAGCAAATGGACAGCGAAAAAATAGGTCTGGCGTCTCTTGAACTTGGCGCAGGAAGAAAAACAAAAGAGAGCAGTATTGATTATACAGCAGGTATCCAGATTAACAAAAGCTGCGGAGAATACATCTCAAAGGGCGAACTTCTGATGACACTGTATACATCAACAGAATGCAATATTGAACAGATAGAGAATGAAATCCTCGACGCCATTGTCCTCTGCGAAACCAAACCAGAACAAAGTGACATTATAATTAAAGTCATCGAATAGATAGCATTTCAGCCATATTTATAAGTTAGGGACATATGAGCGAAGGTCCAGGGCGACCGCAAAGCCCGGTCGACTCAGCAGAGTCGAAATCCCTGCATAAGCATTATCCCCCATATGGGCTGAATATAAATATAACTTATTAATAAATAAAAAAACATATTGACAAAGCTAAGAAAAAAAGATAGAATTAAATATACAGATTATTATTTAAGATGAAAAGAAACAGGAGGAATCAAAGATGGGTTTATTTGATAAGGCAGGAAAGTTTGCTGAAAAAGCGGGGGAAAAAATGGCGAAGGCTGCAACAGGAGTTGCTGATAAATCAAAGGTATTAGCAGAAAAAACAAAGCTTAAAAGTCATATAAGCACTGAAAATACAAATATAAACAAAGCTTATGCAGCACTCGGCAAAAAATACTTTGAAGTTTCAGGAGCTAATCCGGCAGCAGAATATGAAGAATTCGTTGATTCTATAAAAGCATCAATGCAGCATATAGAACAGCTTCAGCAGCAGATTGCAGCGCTGGATACTGACTCAACATGTACAAAATGCGGTTCGGTTCTGAGAAAAGATCAGCAGTTCTGCCAGTCATGCGGATCAAAGCAGGATAATTTCGTCGATGTTTCTCCGGCTGATGTAGAGGTTGTTTCAGAGGTTGAGAATACAACTCAGCAGCAGAATCACCAATAATAAAAATAATTAATAAACCCCTTGTAATAAAGCTACATGGGGTTTTTGTTTTTTAAAGATAAAAGAGGAAAATATAAATGAAGATAAGAATGGCAAATGAAAATGATATTGATAATATAAACAAACTTCTTTTTCAGGTATGTCTTGTACATCACAAAGGACGTCCTGATTTGTTTAAATACGGAGCAAAAAAATATACAGACGAACAGCTTAAGGTTATTATCAATGATAAAAATACACCTGTACTTGTGGCTGCTGATGAGAATGACTGCGTACAGGGATATGCATTCTGTGTATTTCAGGAGCATATTGATGATAATATACTTACTGATTTAAAAACATTATATATTGATGACCTTTGTGTTGATGAGGAATACAGGGGAAAACATATAGGTAAGATGTTGTATGAGGCAGTCATAGAGTTTGCAAAGAAGAATAAATGCTATAATGTTACTTTAAATGTCTGGAGCTGCAATGAATCTGCAGAAAAATTTTATAAGTCGTGTGGAATGAAAACACAGAAGACCTGCATGGAGATTACACTGTAGAACTTATCGTTTTATATAAAAATTTAAAAAAGGTATTGACATAGAGTGGACTCCGGATTATATTATTATATTGTTAAAAATATCAGAATTCATGGAGGAATGAAAAATCTATGGTACAGGTGTATGGCAGTCAGGTGAAGTTAATGGTACAAGATTTATAGATGATGCTTATCAGATGGGAAGAAATATATAATTGGAGGAGATTAAAAAAATGAGTAATTCTATTGCAATAATAAGAAAAAAGGCTGTATCAAAATCAGTCATAACGGTTGCGGCTATAGCTTCAGCTATTGTACTTCCTCAGATTTTTCATATTTTGGGACTTGCCTCGGGAACAGGTACGGCTGTTGGTGCTGCATTCCTTCCGATGCATATTCCTGTATTGCTTGCAGGACTTCTGGGAGGTCCGTATGCCGGAATTATAGCCGGTTTATTAAGTCCTGTCATAAGCTTTTATATTACAGGAATGCCAACAGCTGCAATGCTTCCGTTTATAGTAGTTGAACTCGGCGTTTATGGACTGACTGCAGGACTTCTTTCACAAAAAAAGATGAATACTTTTTTAAAGCTTATTATTACGCAGATTGCGGGCCGTGCAGCACGTATGGTAGCAGTGATTGCAGCTATTTATGTATTTGGAAATACGCAGCTTACAATGGCATCAATAGGCACATTTATAACTGCGGGTATTTTCGGAATAATTCTTCAGTGGTCATTTATTCCGTTATTTACAGACCGTATAAAGAATGTGAAAAAGCTTTATGAATAGTATTGAAAGAGCAGAGGAAACTTTAAAAAACGGGAAATACACCTGTGTTGTGTGCAGCAATGATATTATATATACAAGTACACAAAAAGGCGTTGCACCGATGCTTGATTTTATAGAAAAAAATATCTGTCTCACCGGATTTTCAGCAGCGGATAAAATTGTAGGAAAAGCGGCGGCTATGCTTTTTATATTTGCAGGAGTAAAAGAAATCTACGCAGAAGTAATGAGCGTACCTGCTGCCGCTATTCTTAAAAAGCACGGAATAGAATTTTCATACGGAACCATTACTCAAAATATTGTTAACAGAACCAATACAGGTATATGTCCGATGGAACAGGCTGTTGCAGGCATTACAGACGCAGATGCGGCACTGACTGCTATAATAAGAAAGCGTAATCAGTTGAAAGGATATTCAGATATGAAAAAATTAGGATTTGGATTTATGAGATTGCCGCTGATTGATGAAAATGATCAGTCAAGCTTTGATAAAAAACAGCTCTGTAAAATGGTTGATACATTTATGGAGCGTGGATTTACTTATTATGATACAGCATACATGTATCATAACTTCCAGAGTGAATGTGTTTTGCGTGAGGTTCTTGTTGAGCGCCACTCACGTGAGAATTTTAAACTTGCGACAAAGCTGCCTACGATGTTTCTGAAGGAAGAAGCAGATATGGAGCGTATTTTTAACGAACAGCTTGAAAAATGCGGAGTAGAATATTTTGACTATTATCTTCTTCACTGCCTGAATGTTGACAATTATGCAACAACACAGACACTGCATAGCTTTGAGTTTATTCTTCAGAAGAAAAAAGAAGGCAAAATAAAAAAAATAGGATTTTCATATCATGATGATGCAAAGCTACTTGACGAGATACTGACAGCACATCCTGAAACTGAATTTGTCCAGCTTCAGCTTAATTACCTTGACTGGGATAATGAAAGCGTACAGTCGAGAAAATGTTATGAAACAGCAATAAAGCATGGAAAAAAGGTCATTGTTATGGAACCGGTAAAGGGCGGGACTCTTGCAAATGTGCCTGAAGAAGCAGAAAAGCTTCTGAAAGAACATGAACCGGGACTTTCTGTTTCATCATGGGCAATAAGATTTGCAGCTACGCATAAAAATGTTATCATGGTTCTGAGCGGTATGAGTAATTATGAGCAACTTTTAGACAATACAGGATATATGGAGAATTTTGTTCCGCTTAATGATGATGAGATGAAGCTTGTAATGAAGGTAACTGATATTATAAATTCATCAATTGCAATACCATGTACCGCATGCAGGTACTGTGTTGACGGATGTCCTGAAAATATTCCTATACCAGATTATTTTGCACTTTACAATGCAGAGAAGCAGGAGATAAAAAAGGATTTTACGGTTCAGGGTGTTTACTATGAAAACCTTACTAAATCTCATGGAAAAGCATCAGATTGTATAGGCTGCACACAATGTGAAAAACATTGCCCTCAGCATCTTGAGATCACAAAATACTTAAAGCTTGTTGCCCAGGCATTTGAGGAATAGTATAATCGTTGGATGTTAAGCACTTGAAGTCCTCTGTAAAGTGGTGGTATAAACCTCTTCAGTAATATGTATCAAGATCGAGAATTCTGCAATTATTATTTATTTCCATTTTTGTTTTACTTCATTCGGTTAATATTAATATGTAATTAATCTTCGTATAAATCTCCGCTGTTTTCCTTGTTAAGAGTTCCGTCAAATTCCACCATAAGGAATTTTGCAAGCTCCTTTACAACCGGTCTGTGTCTTGTGCCTTTTGGAACTATAACAAATTCTCCGGATTTTACAGGAATCAGGCCTTCTTCTGTTTCAAGCTCAAAGTTTCCTTCAAGTACACAGAACATTTCATCAGACTGTTCATGTACGTGAAAATCAAGCATCCTGTTTTCAACCTGTACAACACTTAGTACATTCCCGTTCATCCGTGCAATCTTTTTATACATATAGAGACCATCAACGTTATTTACGTCATTAATAAAATTTTTTACTTCAAGCATGTTACTTCCTCCGTAAATATCAATTTGTTTTTTTGATACAAAGCCTTATAGTTTAAATATAGAATAAATTTATGAATATATATGATTGTAGCACAATACTTCCCCATGGGGAAGTATCTGTTGGTTTGATTCTTTTTTCTCTGTTTACTTTCAGACTAAATGCAACACTAATACATTTAAAGTTAATGCAACAAGAATATTTTTTCCAACTTGCATTTACTTTGACAATTCACTCATATTAACAATTTGTGAATTTTTCACTTACATATTGCAATAATTATAAAGATATAGTATAATATATAAAAATTATAAATATATTAGGATAATATTTTATATAATAGGAATTAATAGAATAGCAAAAATTTGTTATCATAATTGGTATCAAACCAGAAGTTAGTTTTATATAGTTTATAAAGTGTTACATATCGATTAAAGACGGCATTTACAGTTTATGCAGGCAGTAATTATGAAACAATCACAAAGTATAGCCTGGAAAAAACAATTTAAGCATCAAACATATTTTATGCTAGCGAAATATGCAGGATAAATGTTTTTATGATTGATTAAATCAATCGGAAAGGGATTTATAATGAAAAAGACTTTTAAAAGAACATTGACTGCTTTATTAGCAACCGCAACAATGGCTGTTGGAATGGGTGGAATGAGTGCAAGTGCTGCTTATATCGGAGACATTTCTCTATATAAAGCTGTGGGAGCACCAGGCAGTAGTACACAAACATATCAGGAGTGGAGGTTTGTAATAACATCGTCAACAACAAGTATGAATCTTACCACTGTAACTCTCGGCAATTCTGACGCATATGTGTATTTGTACTCAAATAATGGTATTTCTAGCATTAAAACGACAACAGGGGCTGTTTCAGTAACCAATGCAAAGGTTGGAGCAGCCGCACTTGCAAATGCAAGATTATATAATTTCAGTAGTGGCTCTCATTATGCTTATGGTAGTATAAGCGGTTAAGATTAATAATTAAAATTACATTTGTCTGTCCGTTAAATATATCAACGGACAGACTTTTAAAAATTCAGGTGATATTATGATAAAAAAATTTCTAGCATGTGTATTTCTAATGACGATTTTATTTTTAAGCAGTTGTGCTAATGTACCAGATGAAGTGCGAGAAGAAATGAACAGATATGAAAATAGTAGTGTCGGCTCTGATAATAGTGATTATGAATTTATTTATATAGATAAATCAGAAATAAACGATAATGCAACTATTGCACTGCAAAAAGATTATAGTCAATTTAAGATTGATGATAATATAAATATCGATGAATTAAATAAAATAAGTATAATGAAATTTAAATATCTAGAAAACTTTGAAGAGAATTATAATAATGTGTTGAAACTCTTTTTTACTCAGGAACAAATTATGAATCAAGAAATATCTCCAAATATTAATTCAGATGCATCAACTACATATAGCTTCTGGAATGAAACGGATAAAATGTATGGCTGTGTTGGTGATAATGGATTTATAGCAATGTTAAAACCTGAAGCTTTTGATATATCTTTTGGATATAGTGAGCCAAACATAAAAATATATCATGTGGATAGAAATGATGATTTAAGTGATATTTATCAATTAAATGATGGAAATTGTTCTGTTGGTGAAGCTGTTGAATATATAAATAATTGGCTTTCGGCAGAATATAAAAAAATATCGCCTGATTATGATTATAAAGTAAAAACAGTAATTGTTCGTAAACACGAAGAAAAGTATCTGTTTGAAATATATATAGAACTTCTATATGATGGAATTCCATTGGATTCTCTTACATTGGAATCTGCTACTGACGAAAAAAATAAAACAATGTACGTGGCTTACAATAACTCAGCAATTAGTATTCAAATGATAAATGTTAATCAAATAGATTCATTTACAAATTCAACAGGTATACTTAAGCCTGTTGAAACTGACAATGTTAAAAAATGTATCTCATTAGAAAGCGCATTAAAATATTGTGAGAATACATTTACTGATTTCAAAAATGTTACCATTTCTGATATTGGAATAAAATATACCCTAAAGCCTATATATAACTACATGGGAGTAGAATCTGAAGATGATAATGGAAATAAAATATACAAAAATATGGAATTTAATTATAGCGCTGGAATAACTGTTGATTCACGCCCAGTATGGGAATTTATAATTGATGTTGATCCATCAGAATTTTTAAGGGATGGAGAGACAAATACATACGGTGATATTAGAAAATATATTTATATTGATATGGTGACAGGTGAACTCCATTATAATATGGATATTGTATTACAAGGTGTAGGTGCCTGATTATGAAAGCATTTTTTAATTGTCTTAAAAACGATTTGCAGAAATCAATTTTTAGCTATGGTTTTATATTATGCATTGCTGTAACCTTTCTGCTTTGCTTTACTTCGGTTATATATACTAATACAGAAGGACGGGAATTTTCTGCATTTGAAGTTCTTGCAGACAGAGATAACTTTAAGTTTGTGATGTTTAAGAGTACACAAATTATGCAAAATTCCATAAGTCCATATCTTACAATGTTTCTTCCGATTTTATCGGCATTACCTTATGTAAGCTTTTTTTGCTCAGAAAGGTTAAACGGATATTTAAGATTTAATATAACAAGATGCGGAAAAATGCAGTATTACACATCAAAATTTTTCTCTGCAATTATAAGCGGAGGTTTAGCAATTATGCTGGGCTACGCTGCCTATGGACTTGTAATCTGCAATCAGTTTCCAGGTGATCAAATCTCATTTACGGAAATATTAAAACATATAGCCGGAATAGGGATATATGGTATGATTTCAGTTCTCCCGGCATTTTTTCTATCATCATTTATAAAGAACAAATACTTGATATGTTGCTTTCCATTTATCTTTATGCATTTTTATTATACAACTATATCTCGAATTCAGGATAGTTTTATAAGCAAAAACGACTGGAAGACGGTGATAAAAATGGGTTTTTTATATCCTAATGAAATAATAAAAATATTTTTCAGTGAAAATATATATTGCTTAATATATCATGTTATACTTGCCGTTGTTGCATATTTATGTTTTGTAATTATAATGAACAGGAGGTTAGATTTTGGAGAATAAATTCTCTGCGTTAAGAGTCTGGCGAATTGCCAAAATAGAATTTTACAAATGGATTGTTAATCCACGAATGATTATTGCAGTTGCAATGATTATTTTTGTATGGAATTTTGCCGTTTTTCCTCTTATGAATTTAAGTAAGGAGATGAACAGTCCTCTTAATGTATTTGAACCTTTTATTGCTGTTCTTAATTCAAGGGTTTTATGCCTTGTAACTCCATCGGTTTTTTTGTTTTTGATTTCAGATTACCCTCATCTTGACCGTAACAGCTTGTTTGTTCTTCATCGTGTCAAAAAAACAGAATGGATTTTGGGACAGTTTATGTTTTTTATCTTTGCAGCTTTTAGTTTTTTAGGAAGCATTTTTATATTCTCAATTATCCCGAATATTAACAATTCATTTTATGCAAATGGATGGAGTCTGGTTGTAACACGTTATGGATTGTACTTTCCTGAAAGTGCTTCAAGTTTTTCAGCAACTTTAATTACAAAAGAACTCTATAACCAGATAGCACCTTTTGGGGAGACTGCTGTAGCATTTTCATTGACTATTATGTATATGATTTTAATTGGAATGATACTTCTTGTGTTTCATGTTATGAATTTAAGAAAATTTGGTGTTATTTCAGCAACCGGAATAATTGCCATCGGAAGTGCTTTGGCAATTATTAAATCATCAGGAATGTGGGTGTTTCCAATGGCACATACAATGGTGAGCCTTCATTATACAGAGTATCTTAAAGAACCGATAACGGATTTGAAAACCTCATTTGCATATTTTCTTTCAATTATTCTATTGATTTTAGTTGTTTGCATTATTACAATCAGGCATACTAATTTTCTGAATATTGATGATAATGAATAATAAGGAGGGTATATGAATATTATAGAAGTAAAAAATCTTGATTTAACAATAAAGAAAACTCAAATCTTACGGAACGTTATAATAAATTTTGAAAAAGGCAAAATCCATGGCCTTATCGGAAGAAATGGCAGTGGAAAAACAATGTTGATGAAGTGTATCTGTGGATTTATCAGACCAACATTAGGTATAATTACAGTTGATGGAAAACAGGTTGGAAAGGAAGTCGATTTCCCTAAGAATATGGGTATTATTATTGAAGCTCCAGGATTTATCCCATACTATTCAGGTTATAAAAATCTCAGACTGCTTGCTGGATTGCGTGGAAAAATTGGCAAAGCTGAGATAGTTCAGTCTATGGAACAGGTCGGACTTGACCCAACCTTAAAAAGACACGTCAGAAAATATAGCCTTGGTATGCGGCAACGTTTGGGACTTGCTCAAGCTATTATGGAAAATCCTGATTTGCTCATACTTGACGAGCCTATGAATGGCCTAGATAAAGATGGCGTAAGCGATATGAGAAAGTATCTTTTATCACTCAAAGAGAATGGAAAGACAATACTAATCTGCTCTCACTCATCGGAAGATATAGAAGTGCTTTGTGATACTGTTTGTGAAATGGATAAGGGTATTTTAACTAAAATAAAGGGATAATGCAATGAAAAAATGTTGACACTAATTGTTTCTACGGAACTTATTTTTGTTATAAGTGGAACTAATGTGTCAGTTTATAGTAATAGCATGTCGTTCAGCGCTAAAAGCAGTAATCTACAATGTTTCGGTGGCAGGGCTTTTTTTATGCCCTGAACTCTGTCGGCTAATAAAGGTCTCAGCATTTTGAGGACCTACGGAATTAATTTTCCGTAGGTCCTTTTTTGTTGACCTGAAAAAGGAGCAGACAGCTTTGCTTTAATCATAATATACTTCATTTTCCAGACATATATTCTTTAACTGCTTTTATTCGTTCTTCATTTATTGATTCACATTTTATGGACATAAAAACAATTCATCCTAAAGTGACACACGATTTTGTTTTTTCGTGTGTTTACTCTAAGGGGATGATATCAAAACATTTTGATACGGCTTGTTTTAAATCTATTAACCTCTGTGATTTCTGTTTCCACAATTTTTATTGAAAGCAGGATTGCATGCATAGAAATTTTTGGCGTTAAGGTTATCCTGAACAATGCGTAAGCCCTCACCGAATCTCTGGAAATGAACTATTTCCCTTTGTCTTAAGAATCTTATTGCATCCTTGACATCCGGATCATCTGAAAGTCTTAAGATATTGTCATAGGTTGAGCGGGCTTTTTGTTCGGCTGCCATGTCCTCGGTAAGATCTGTTATAGGGTCCCCCTTTGACTGAAAATATGTTGCTGTAAAAGGCATACCGGCCGCCGATGTCGGATAAATACCGAGCGTATGATCTACAAAATATTTGTCAAAGCCGCTGTTCTTTATCTCGTCAATGGTAAGGTCCTTTGTAAGCTGATATAATATCGCTGAAATCATCTCAACGTGTGCAAGCTCTTCTGTACCTATATCTGTAAGAATACCCGTAACCTCATCATACGGTGATGAATATCTCTGATTAAGATATCTTAATGCAGCTGCGAGCTCACCGTCGGGCCCTCCAAGCTGCGTCATTATAACCTGTGCCATTCTTGCATCGGGTTTTTTTATTCTTACCGGGTACTGGAGTCTTTTTTCGTATTTCCACATAAATCAGTTCGCACTCCTTTCCCATGGCCAAGGTCCCTTTACCCATGCCCAGCCATTAGTCGGATTTGTCTGATCAGCTGTAAGCGGACCGTATTTTTCAGTATATTCAGCATATGCTTTATTGTAAAGGTCTTTATATTTCTGAAAATATGCAAGTGCATCCTTGCATTTAGGATGCGTATCGAGATAAAGGCTGAGCTCATAGATTGCAAAGGCATATTTTCTTATAATGTTTAAAAGTTTTGCTTCATCATTCACCTCTTAACGCCTCCTCACCTGACAGCGGCAGATTGAGCTTCGGGAACATTGTTCCCAAATGAAGTCCGTCTGCAGCATCATAGGGGTCCTCCCATGTCTGGAAAGGTACATATGCCATTCCCAGAGGGGTCTGGGCCGGAAATCTGCCATTTACAGCTGTGCTGTTGTTTGTGTCAGAGGACATTCTGCTTCTTATAACATCGAAATAGCTGTAATCCATCGTTTTACCTCCAGAATTGATATTTGTGCCGTTATAGTGCGGTACAGTTTATAATATGTCAAAATAATAATAAATGTGATAGGTGGAGGGGATTTGGCTCAGCACGGGTCGACCGGGCTTTCCGGTCGCCTGGACCTTCGGATATATTTGGTCTTTGGACACACTGGACCTTCGGAAATATGGGGGATTTGGGGGAGATATCCTTAAGTTGTAGGGGAGATGTCACAAAAAAAATAGTATACATAAATTACAAGGGAATGTATTAAATATAGATTAATCGGGCTAAAAAGCGACAACAAACCGACAAATATCCTCTATAGTTAAAAAAAGCCAATAAAACGGACAAAATAACACCATATGTTTGTGCAAAATGATTGTTGTATTGAAAAAAATAACAGGATTATTGTGCATAATATTATTTTATTAAAAATCATAGCTCAAAAAGTAATTTTAAAACATTGACAATATAAAACATAAGTAGTATAATATTTATACGTAGGTGGTGTAATATCAGAAAGTATGTGTAAGGGTGATGTTTGTGTATAAATTAAATTTAAGAAAAGCAGTTTTGATGCTGGCGGATATTTTTATAGTATCCATATCGGGAATTTTATCGAACTTTCTTCTATCCTTGGTTGGAGGTGAGGTGCTTACCAGTAAGGTGCTGCTTTATACAACGGTTCTGAATGTTATCTTTTGCTTTTTACTTCTTTCATTGAGCGGTTCATATAAAATTATGTGGCGTTATTTTAATATCAAGGATTATGTTGTATGTATACGAGGAATTGTACTTGGTATTGCTTTCGGATTCAGTATTATGAAAATATTCGGACATGCCATGACAATTCCTTTTATCATTTCTGATTTTATAATTCTAACTATAGGAATAACTTTGTTCAGATTTATTTTTAAGGATGCTTTTCTGACAATAAGTGATGCCGGTAAGGCGGACAGCAAAAAGAGAACAATGATAGTCGGCGGCGGTCAGGCATGCAAATTGATTTTAAAAGAACTTGAAAATGCGAAGCATGACTCCAACAATCCTTCAAACGAATATAATCCTATATGCGTTGTCGATGATAACAGAGCGCTTACAGGCAAGGAAATATACGGGGTACAGATAAAAGGAACTACATATGAAATAAACCAGATATGCAAAAAAGAAAGAATCGAGCTTATTATATTTGCCATTCCTTCATGCGATGAGGATGAAAGAAAGAGAATACTTGACATTTGTTCGGAAACAAAGCTTCCTATAAAAGTAATACCTTATCTCGGACACATGATATTTGACGATGACACAAATATTTTAAGTCAGATAAAGGACATTAAAATAGAAGATCTTCTTGGAAGAGATCCTATAAGCTTTGATAAAGAGGAAATCAGGGACTTTATTTCAAATCAGGTCTGTATGATCACAGGCGGCGGTGGTTCTATCGGCTCAGAGCTTACGAGACAGATAGCAAAATATTCACCGAAGCAGGTCATTATAGTAGACATATACGAAAACAATGCATACGAGATACAGCAGGAGCTTGTAATGGAATACGGCGACAGTCTGAATCTTGTAACTCTTATTGCGTCTGTAAGAGATTACGACAGAATGAATCAGATACTCAGAACATACAGACCGGATGTTGTTTTTCATGCGGCCGCTCACAAGCATGTGCCTCTTATGGAGGTTTCACCTATGGAGTCTGTTAAAAACAATATCATGGGTACGTTTAATATGGCAACGCTGTCAGACTATTATCACGTTAAAAAGTTTGTAATGATTTCAACTGACAAGGCTGTAAATCCTACAAATGTTATGGGTGCTTCAAAGCGATGCTGTGAAATGATCGTTCAGTATATGGCGCAGCTTCCTGAAACGACAACACAGTTTGTTACAACAAGATTCGGAAATGTGCTTGGTTCAAACGGATCGGTTATTCCGCTGTTCCGTAAGCAGATAGAGAGCGGCAGACCTATTACTGTCACACATCCTGACATCATAAGATATTTTATGACGATACCTGAAGCTGTTTCCCTTGTTCTTCAGGCAGGCGCAATGGCTCAGGGCGGTGAGATATTTGTCCTTGATATGGGTGCACCTGTAAAGATAACATCCCTTGCTGAAAATCTTATCAGAATGTATGGAAAGGTTCCGTACAAGGATGTTGAAATACATTTTACCGGCTTAAGACCCGGCGAAAAGCTTTTTGAGGAACTTCTCATGGACGAAGAGGGACTTAAAAAGACTGAAAACAAGAAGATTTTCATAGGTAACCAGATAGATATTGATCCGGCACAGTTTATTGATAAGCTTGCAGTACTTAAGAGTGTGGCACTTACAAATGACGAATATGCAACGGTAGAATGCCTTGCAGATATAGTGCCGACCTTTAAAAGATCATCGGAGATGACAGGCGCCGTAGCGGTCTGATGCTAAAAAAATATATTTTTATTTAAAGTCAGAGACATATTCCCGAAGGTCAAAGGCCCGACCGGAAAGCCCGGTCAGCTCGTGCTGATTCGGGATTCCTGCCAAAAGTAATAACTTAAGCGTAGTGGACTGAAGCAGATGGCTGAATATTAACCGTTTTTATAAAAAATAAATAAAGGCTATATAAAATCCCGTTACGGATTTTATATAGCCTTTTAAAATATCTGCTTATGCTTTAAATGTTATGGAGAGGGTTGCTATTATTGTCTTATCTTGAATTTATTGACCATATTCATAGTCGAATCAGCCTGTGAGCTTAGTGCAACGCTCGCTGAAGCACTCTCTTCGGCAGTTGCGGATGTGGTCTGTACAGAACTTGTGATATTCTCCATTCCAAGGCTTATCTGTTCTATAGCGATTGACTGTTCGTTTGATGACTCCGCTATTTCATCCATGATACTGTTTACGTTGTGTACCATTTCAACTATGTCTGAAAGTGATTTTGCTGTTTCGTCTGTAAATACAGTTCCGTTTTTAACGGTATTTATTGCTGTATCAATAAGCTCGGCTGTGTTTTTAGCAGCTTCGGCACTTTTGGCTGACAGATTTCTTACCTCATCAGCGACAACCGCAAAGCCCTTTCCTGCTATTCCCGCACGTGCAGCTTCTACTGATGCATTCAGAGCAAGTATATTTGTCTGGAATGAGATATCCTCGATTACCTTGTTTATTTTTGCAATCTGGTCAGTTGCTGCCTTTATTTCATACATTGCATCTGTGAGCTTCTTCATATGCTCTGCACCCTTTGCAACAAGTACATCGGAATTGGTGGCAAACTGTGCAGCGCTTTTTGCATTATCTGCATTTGACTGTACTTTTACAAGCACCGTTGCAACAGTCGATGTAAGCTCTTCAAGCGTAGATGCTTCCTCTGTGGCGTTTTTCGAAAGAATATTTGCACCGTCTGCAAGCTGGGAGGAGTTTACCTGTATTATCTGCGTAGAATTTATTATGTCACCGAATGTATCGTTTAGAGATGACAAAATGTTGTCGAGTGAATCTTTTATCTTTGTAAACGAGCCACTATAGGTTATATCTGATGTAACGGTCAGGTCACCTGAAGAAATCTTGCCAAGTACATTATCAATGTCTTTTACGTAGCTGCTGAGGTTTCGAATTGTAAACTGAAGAGCATTTGAAAGTGTTTCTGTTTCGTCACCTCTGTGAACCTCAATAACAGGAGCATCAAGATTTCCATCTGCAAGGAGGTTGAGTCTCTCTGTAACCTGGGTAAGAGGAACGCAGATACGTGTGGATATCTTAAGTGCAGCGATAAATGCCACTGCTGTAAGTGCAAGACATACAAAGATACATATGGTAATCAGCTTGTAAAAGTCCGCTATAATATTTGAATACGGCTGTATAACGATAAGCGACCATCCGTCACTTTCGGATATTTCTCCGGATGCAACATAATATCTTTCGTTCTGATATTTGATAACATCAGTATCGTATTCACCGTTAGCTGCAAGCTGAGTAAATTTTCCGAGCCCCTTATAGTTTTTATCACTGTTGCCAAGCTCTGAATAATTAGTAAAGTTTTCTGTCATCTGTGAATCCGGATGTGCAATTATAGTTCCGTTTTTGTCAATGATAAAGCTTACACTGTCATCGCCTATATGGATTTCTGAAACAATTTCCTGAAAAAATGAAGACCCGAGTCCACCGTAAAGTATTCCGTCAAATTCCGGTGTGGTTATTTTTGCTCCGCACATCATTACAACGGAATTATCAGTTTTTCTTATAACAGGACTCGATATATATGTGGTGCCGTTTTTTGCGGCTTTAAAATAATCTCTGTCAGAAATATTTGTGTTGTTATAAGTGTCTCCGTCCATATCCGCTACCGAAAAATCTGTAAATGAAGTATCCTTTGCCGCAATTTTAAGTAGCTCTTTTCTTCTTTCAATGCTTATTGAGCTGTCAAATATGCTAGTATCTGAAGCAAAACTTTCAATTTTGTTCTCCACTCCGGCAATAACACTGTCAAGATAGGAAGAGTAAGCACTGATTGTATGAAGGTTGTCCTGTTTTGCTAATTTCATAAGTACTAAATACAGTAAAGTACCTGATATCGCTGTTACTATTACAACTGAAATGACAACTGAAAGCATCATTCCACGCATGAACCGCGCTTTGATAGTTGTTTTTCTGACTTTTTGTTCTTTCATAGCCATTGATAATCACCCCTATATTAATATTTTTTTATAAATTTTCCCCGATATAAAGGCATAAAGAAATAATTATGCCAAGATAAAAATATATTATTTCCTTTTAGCAATAATTTTGTTGCCTTATGTGATTAGTATATCATAAAAAATAATTATAAGCAAGAGTAATTTATCCATAAACTATTGTTTTATATACTTTAGCATGTAAATGTGTTAGCATTTTAGTGGTAATGTACAATAAGATGCGTGGTAAAAAAACATTGACAAAGGTATTTTAATGTGATAAAATGAAAACATAAGAGTAACTTCAGGAAAATGTGTAAGTCATGACCGGCGGTATCGGCAGTTTTTGCCCGGAGTCCGCGAGCCAAAAGGCTGATCCGGTGAAAATCCGGAACCGACGGTAAAGTCCGGATGAGAGAAGTTTTATACATTTTTCAAAAAAATGCATTAATGCCGTCCTGAGGATCAATTTGATTACCGGGCGGCTTTTGTTTTAACATCGAAAGAAGAATGGAAATGAATATGGAAAACCACGAAAAATATATGAAAACGGCCATTGAGCTTGCTGCATGCGGCACAGGATGCGTGAACCCAAACCCCCTTGTAGGCGCTGTTATTGTAAAAAACGAACGCATAATAGGTAAGGGCTTTCACGCACGATGCGGAGAGCTTCATGCCGAGAGAAACGCATTTGCCCACTGTACAGAAAGTGCTGAGGGCGCAGACATGTATGTTACGCTCGAGCCATGCTGTCATTACGGCAGAACCCCTCCGTGCACGGAGGCGATAATAGAACATAAAATAAAACGCGTCTTTGTAGGCTCGGATGACCCGAACCCTGCAGTATCAGGAAACGGAATAAAAAAACTCCGTGATAACGGTATAGAAGTAATAACCGGCGTCCTAAAGCATGAGTGTGACAGTCTCAACGAAATATTCTTTCACTATATTTCAACGTCAATGCCATACGTAATACTTAAATACGCAATGACCGCCGATGGCAAAATATCAACATTTTCGGGAAAATCAAAATGGATAACATGCGAAGAGTCACGCAAAAACGTTCACAAAACAAGAAACAAGGTTGCCGCAATCATGACAGGCGTGGGAACAGTCATAGCCGATGACCCTATGCTTACATGCAGAATCGAAAACCCGAACAATCCGGTAAGAATAATATGCGACAGCACCCTGAAAATACCTCCTGACAGCAATGTTCTCGCAACTGCACACGATATACCGACATATATCGCTACAGTAAGCAACGATGACGAAAAAACCTCTGTCATAAATCAGACAGGAGCCGGAATAATAAAAACAAAACCTGAAAACAACAGAGTTGACCTTCGTGAGCTTATGACAAAGCTTGGACAGATGAAAATTGACAGTGTCCTTGTTGAGGGCGGCTCAGAGCTTGCATACAGCGCACTCGAAGCAAATATAGTAAAGAAGCTTCAGGTATATATAGCACCAAAGATATTCGGCGGCTCATGTGCAAAGACTGCTGTATCCGGAACAGGCGTAAACCTTCCCTCAGAAGCATTTATGCTTTCCACACCCGAAATAAAACGCTTTGGCGATGACATTTTGCTTGAATATAATATTAAATGAGGACTGATTATAGTATGTTTACAGGTATTATCGAGGAAACAGGAACTGTGGTCGCTGTAAAAAAAGGCGCTGTCTCCTCACGTATAACATTCTGCGCAGAAAAAATTCTTACTGATATCCATGAGGGCGACAGCATAGCTGTAAACGGAATATGCCTGACAGCGACAGAAATCAGTAAAAATACATTTACAGCTGATGTCATGGCTGAAACGATGCGTCGCAGTACCATGGGTGAGCTTTGTATCGGATACAGAGTGAATATGGAGCGTGCAATGCTCTGCGGAGGACGCTTCGGAGGTCATATAGTATCAGGACATACAGACGGAACAGGAACAATTATCGATATAAAGCGCGAAGAAAACGCTGTGTGGGTTACTGTTACGGCAGAAAAAAACATTATGGGATTTATAGTTCATAAAGGTTCTGTTGCGATAGACGGAATAAGCCTTACCGTTGCGGAAGTCGCTGAAACATTTTTCAAGGTATCTGTAATACCTCATACAGGACAGGAAACAACATTGCTTACAAAGAAAAAAGGTGACAGGGTAAATCTCGAATGTGACATTATAGGAAAGTACGTTCAGAAGCTTATGCATTTCACGGAAAAAACAGAGGAAAAAAGCAGTATAACAGAGGCACTTTTATCAAGACACGGATTTATGTAGAAAGGGAATCAATATGTTTGAATACAATACTATAGAAGAAGCCCTCGAAGAATTACGGGCAGGAAAAATAATCCTCGTAACAGATGACGATAACAGGGAAAATGAGGGTGACTTTATATGTGCGGCTGAGTTTGCCACACAGCAGAATGTAAACTTTATGGCGACATACGGAAAAGGCCTTATATGCATGCCTATGAGCCATAAATATACACAGAAGCTAGGCCTTGACCAGATGGTAAAAAACAATACCGATAATCACTGTACGGCATTTACGGTATCTATAGATCATATGGACACAACAACAGGGATTTCAGCGGCTGAGCGTTCAGTTACAGCGATGAAATGTGCAGATGATGAATCAAAGCCTCAGGATTTCAGAAGACCGGGACATATGTTTCCGCTTGAGGCATGTGCAGGAGGCGTTCTTGAACGCAACGGACATACAGAGGCAACTGTTGACCTTATGCGTCTTGCAGGACTGAAACAGATAGGTCTGTGCTGTGAGATAATGGCGGATGACGGCACTATGATGCGACAGGAGGGCCTTAAAGAGCTTGCAAAGAAGCACAATATAAAGTTTATAACGATAGCTGACCTTCAGGCATACAGAAAGCGCTATGATGTGTTTATGAAGCATGCAACAGAGGCAAAGCTTCCGACAAAGTACGGTGATTTCATAATACACGGATTTGAAAATACCATTAACGGTGAGCATCATGTTGCACTTACAATGGGAGACATTTCAGACGGAAAGCCTGTTTTGTGCCGTGTTCATTCCGAATGTCTTACAGGTGACGTTTTCGGTTCATGCAGATGTGACTGCGGCCAGCAGCTCGAGGCGGCAATGAAAATGATAAACGAGGAAGGCCGCGGAGTTATACTTTACCTCCGTCAGGAGGGACGTGGAATAGGGCTTATAAATAAAATAAAGGCATACGTCCTTCAGGAACAGGGCTTTGATACCGTGGATGCCAATATCAAGCTGGGCTTTGCACCTGACCTGCGTGACTACAGCTGCGGTGCACAGATGCTCAAATATTTTGACGCTGTAAAGCTCAGACTCATGACAAACAATCCTCTTAAAATATCTGATTTATCCGACTACGGAATAGAGATAACGGAGAGAATCCCTCTTCAGATGGAGACTACAAGGCAGGATGAATTTTATCTGAAAACAAAGCAGCATCGTATGGGGCATATGCTGACATATGGTGATTAAAAATAAATAAAAGGAGTAAAAATTATTATGAATATTATTGAAGGAAAATTTGTCGCAGACGGTGCCAGAATAGGTATTGTCGCATCCAGATTCAACGAATTTATTACATCAAAGCTTATAGGCGGTGCTGAGGATGCTCTTCTTCGTCACGATATAAAGCCGGAAAATATAGATCTTGCATGGGTTCCCGGTGCTTTTGAAATCCCCCTTGCAGCACAGAAAATGGCATGCAGCGGAAAATATGATGCAGTAATATGCGTAGGCGCTGTAATCCGCGGCTCAACAACACACTACGACTACGTTTGCGCCGAGGTTTCAAAGGGAATAGCAACTGTTTCCCTAAAGAGCGGCATCCCTGTAATGTTCGGAGTCCTCACAACCGAAAACATCGAACAGGCCATCGAGAGAGCCGGCACAAAAGCCGGAAACAAAGGCTACGACTGCGCCATGTCCGCCCTGGAAATGATAAACCTTATAAAAAATATATAATAACCCCCCCCTGTCTGCCCAACAACAGTCAGGGGTTTCTGTATGTCCGAAGGTTTAAGGTGCGACCGGAAAGCCCGGTCGACTCGTGCAGAGTCGAAATCCTACCTGCATATAACATCCATTTTAACCATAATAGTAATAATAACTACTATATAAATTAATAACCATCCCCTATATTACTATATAAAAATAATTATAAAAAAATCAACTTTGTATTTTCGACACAATTAAACTACCTACATAAAAGGTTGAAATGCACAAATCTCAATCTCTATATATAGTATTATTGTGCGTTTTGGCTTAAAGTGCTTGAAAAAATAATACGCTAACATCAATATTAATCCAATTAAGCTTAAAAATATCCATCACAATTCCTTTTTTATGTATCAGTTAAGCCTAACTTGTTCTATAGTTGGTACATTATTATAAATATGTACGAAGTATTTATATAAAATACACAATTGCAATTTCTACCTTATGATGATATAATAATATTATTAGAGTAGTGTGTCTATTTTTGCTCTTAGTTGTGATAGTTTATAATAATTCGGAGGTGGTTAAATGAGTAGATTTTCTTATACAGCAAAGGATTCGCAGGGTGCAACGAAAAAAGGCACTATGGTAGCGGATAACGAACGTGACTTTGCAAAAAAAGTGAGCGAAAAGGGTATGATGCTCACAAAACGTAAGGAAAGTACTTCAGAGGAAAACAAATCAACGTACAAATTCAAGACCAAAGAGTTGTCCTTCAATTGCCGACAGCTTAGTGCCATGCTTACATCAGGTCTTACACTGGTAAAGTCACTGGACATTTTAAGCAAGGAGCAGCCAAACGACAGGGCAAGGAGAATATGGCTTGACATTTATGAGCAGGTTCAGAAGGGTGAGTCATTTTCAAAGGCTCTTGAAATGCAGGGCGACGCATTTCCTCCGTTTCTGAAAAGTATGGTAAACGCAGGAGAGAGCAGTGGCTCACTTGATGTCGTAATGAAGCGAATGGAAGCACACTATGACAAGGAAAACAAGATGAACAACACAATAAAGGGAGCTATGATTTACCCTATTGTTTTGCTTTTTCTTACCATAGTGGTAGTACTTATCATATTTGTAGGTATCATGCCTGTATTTGAACCTCTGTTTGAAGGAGCGGAAATAAACCCTATAGCAAAGTTCCTCATGGCAGGAAGTGATTTTGTAGTTCAAAGGTGGTACATACTTCTTGTAATCTTTGCAATTATAATTTTTGGAATAGTATATGCTTTAAAAGTACCAAGTGTCAGATATAAAATCGATGTATACAAGATAACGATGCCAAAGGTAGGCCCTCTTATGATAAAGGTCTATACGGCAAGATTTGCAAGAACACTCTCATCACTTTATTCAAGCGGTATACCTATGGTAGAGTGTCTTGAGAGATCGTCAGCAATCCTTAACAACCGATACATAAGTGAAAAGTTTACTCAGGTAGTAGACGAGATAAAGCAGGGTGAAACCTTGTCTTCATCTATTCAGAGAACAGAAATTTTTGAATCAATGTTCTGCTCAATAGTTTATGTCGGAGAGGAAGCCGGTGCGCTCGACGATATCCTTGAAAAGTCAGCAAGCTACTACGAGGAAGAATCAGATTCAGCTATCCAGAGACTTGTAGGCTTACTTCAGCCTGTAATGATTATAATTCTTGGTCTCACTATAGGTCTTTTGCTCGGTGGTATTTATCCTGCTATTTATCAGTCACTTGGCGGACTTGAAAATCTTTAATAAAAAGTAACCGTTCAGCCATTTGCATAAAGTAAAGGGATATGTGTCCAAAGGT
This sequence comes from Bacillota bacterium, assembly GCA_023458875.1. Classification (GTDB taxonomy): domain Bacteria; phylum Bacillota; class Clostridia; order Oscillospirales; family Ruminococcaceae; genus HUN007. The sequence continues at coordinate 69,722 of JAEWXO010000006.1, forward strand.
TTAAGGCGCGACCGGAAAGCACGGTCGACTCGTGCTGAGTTATAATCCCTACATAATAGTCAAGTTATCCGTGGATTCTGAATATTAATAATAAAACAAAAGCTATTATAAAAATTTTAATTGACTTACATACAACAGAGAGGTGGAAAAATTAATGCTATCGTTTGATATAACAGATAGAAACATACGTATTATCAAGGGTGTCGAAAATAAAAACAAAATAAATGTCAGCTCTGCAGCTACAGTAAATATCGATGAGGACATAATAGTAAACGGTCACGTTAAAGATGTTCCTAGACTGGCTACTCTTATTAACCAGAGAATAAAGCAGAACAGAATGATTGACAAGGAGGCAATAGTAAGTATTTCCTCAAACATGACAATCTTTAAAGAGCTCAGCATCAGAAAAACCGTAAAGGAACAGGAGTTCATAAAGCTTGTAAAAGCAGAAATGCAGGCAAAGGTAGGTATTGACGATGCATATGGTATTTCATATACAATAGTTGAGGGACCTGGTTCAGTTTCGGATTCCTCCGACGGTTCATCCGAGGGAATGGTAACAGTACTCGCTACAGCATGTCCTCAGGAAGTAATCGACTCATACAAAAGAGTATTCTCTATGCTCGGAATCAGTCTCCGCTCTGTAATGGTAGGCTGCAACTGCATTACAAAGGTTCTGTTATCAGATGAAAGAAACAGAAGTAAAATGCCTCTTCTGTCAGTTCAGATAGACAATAACTTCATAAGCCTTAATATTTACGAGAACAACCAGCTTTCATTTTCAAGATTTGCATCTATAGATGCGTCTGACTACGATAACTCAGCTGACTACGTTTATGAAGCTGTAAATGAAAACATATTCCGTATGCTCCAGTTCCACAAGAGCAGAAATATGAACACACCTATAAGAAACGTAATTCTCTACGGTGATACCAGAGAATATATCCGTATAACAAAAGATCTTGAACAGATGGATATAAACACAAGCGTTATCACTGTTCCTAAAAACGTAAAGGGATATCAGAACTTTGAATTCTCCCTATATGCAAATGCGATAGGTGCCATGTTCTCAAGAAATAAAGCAACTGAAAAGGTTAATATGCTTGAGTTCGGCGGCACAGCAGCAATGATAAGCGACAAGATGAAATCAGACACTACATTCGTTCCGATATGCATTGTTTCATGTCTGGCTACACTCCTGGTTATGGGTGCTATAACACTTGGCTTCAAAATAAAGGACAGTAGCATAGTCAAGGATACAAAAAAAATGGATACATGGAACAAGAGTGCTGATACACAGGCACAGCTTCAGCTGAGACTTGACAGAATAGATATGAGGGAAAAAATTGAAGAATATGCTAAAATAGCAATGCTCGGTTATGATTCTCTCAGAAGTCAGCCGTACATAGAGAGTGAAGTATATAAAACTATTGAACAGACCCTGAAAAAAACAATAGAAGATGTTAAAAATGAAAATATAATTTATGAGCTTGATGATCTTACCGCATGGGACCCGATAGATTTAGGAAGACTTAAATCTTCCGTTTCAATAAGCAAGTTTGATTATAAAGATGGTACTGTAGAATTTGAGTATACGACTCTTGCCGGCAAGGAGCCTTCTCCTGTATTTAATGCAAAGTTTGTTGAAAACCTGTTGGCAACAGACTACTTTTCTGATATAGAGAACAACGGTTATGCAGTAAATCCGCAAGGAGAAGTAAAGCTCTACGGTGCAACTCTTGTATCAGATGCAGCAGGCGGAACAGTTATAGTAATGGATGAGGCAGGTAAAGAAAAAGCAAGAATATTTACCGGTTTAATAAAAATGAAGGTAAAGAGTCCTGTAAATTTTGATAAAATGAATTCATTTGGAGCTGTTACTGATACAAAAGGGGAGGAAAATAAGAAATGAAATTAAGCTACAGAGAAAAGATAGCATTTTTAATATTTACGGTACTCGTAATTATAATAATATTTGTTGCATGGCCTATAAAGCTTATAAGAGCTGATATTGTAACGCATGAAAAGCAACAGGAAACTGTTCAGAAAGAGTATGATGACAATCAATCTAAAATAAAAGAAATTCCTTTCATAAACGATTCAATAAAAAAAGTGTATGATGAATCCAAGGAATACTCAAAGATTTTTATTGTTTCAAAGAAAAATTTTCAGGCGGATCAGTACTTACAGGATATACTGAATAAGGAAGGCGCATATCAGAAGGACGGCAAAAACCTTATTGAGGTTACCGGACAGTTTAAAATAGATGATGCAGCAAATGAAGAGCTTGAATTCTACTATTATACTCCTAATGTAGTTGTATATCCGATACTTGAGGCAGCAGATATAAACGGAAATCTTATGGAATCACAGGATAAGGTTCTCTATGATAAGGTTCAGAATGCACTTTCTATTGAGGCACTTGAAGCTCAGGAGGTTGAGAAGCATGTAGTAACCGTTGATGTTAGATTTAAAAAACCATCACTTATGACTTTTGTAGATCAGCTTAAAGAGCTAGATACAGGTGTGCGTATTACAGGAGTTACTATTGAAGACTCATGGTTCGGACTTTTATCCGAAAAGCCTGAGGAACAGGGCTATTCAAATGGTACTATTACATTTTGCTTCTATACAATGCAGCAGGTTGATGAACCGGATCTTTCATAATAAGTCCCGTCAGCCTACGTTACAAAATTATACAGGGAGGTTGTTCTTGCAATCTCCCTACACATGTAAAAGACAGTAGTGTTATTAGAAAGGATGGGAGGATTTGTATGGATAAACGCAGGGTTAAGAAAAACGCCGGACTAAAGGGTTCGGTATTGTATACCGTAACACTCGTAATGATGGTCATGATTATCCTCATGATGTCAGCTATTGCCCTGGCAGGAACAGCCAATAAGCGTGCCTTTGGGGAATATCACGATGATCAGACAACATATACGGGACGTTCTGTTATTAACAGTGTTCTAAATTCTTTTGGAGTTGCGGATGATTTGGGTGGTAATAAGGGACTTGGTACCCATATTGCGACAGAATTGATTGCTAAACCTAGTAAGTCAATAATTGTTAATGTAAACAACCAGGTAGCCTTGCCTGATGGATTTGGAACAGTTGAAAAACTTGAATTTAAATACGTAGGCATAGATTCAGAGGATGGTTTTTACATAAGCGGAAGCGGTTATAAAATATTTAAAGTTACTGCAACAGTAAAAATGGGAAACGAAACTACAACACATTCTGAGTATGTCTGTGGTGTTAATGCTAACAGTAGCGGCGGAGGCGGAGGCGCCGGATTCCTTGCATCAGTCTTTAATCTTCCGGAATCAACAGGCGGTACTTTCCATGGTCCTTCATACACATTATTATTGCCTGAGCGCGATGCCTCAGGAGATTTTATAATAGATGCAGAAGGTAATTATGACTGGCCGGATCCATATGCTCAGGCTATTCTTGACTTCAGAAATCCAACGCATCTTTCAGGAGGCGCAATGTACGCTTCAACTGTTCGTTTTACAACGGATAATGCTCAGGTTAGTTTTCTAAGAAATAATCACGGTTCTAATGGAATTAGTGCTAGTGGTAATATTGCAGTATTGAATCCTATGTCATTTTTATCCGAATATAAACCTGGAGGAAGCGATTCAATTACAAATATACCATATATATATTGTGACGGAACATTTTACACTGCCGTAAAACCTTTTATAGGTACTGAAGATGGTGGCACAGATGCGCGATCCGGAAATCCAATAAATATATATGCAGGAAGGGTGCTTTTCCCAAGCAATCCAGGAAATGTTTATTCGTCTATTTACTGCTATAATACAGATGAAACTTATAATCCGGCCGATATAAAAACATCACAACTTGCATTTACAGTACCAACTATAAATGAAGCATCATCTACAGTTGACGTAAATAATGATCTTGATGGTCAATCTCCTGTAAGTGTAATAGCCGGTAACGCTGATGGAACACAACTTCTGGATTGGGCAGCAGGGACTGTTGGGGATAAAAGACTTCAAACAGGAAGTATATATACAATGGGTAGTCTTAAGCTTGGTACTGCAGCATATGCGAGAGTTATTGTACAGGGAGATGTTTCTGTTAATCAAATTCTTGATATGACCGATTGTTCATCTGACTCTGAAATACATGGTAACATTTATGTAAATGGCCAACTTATGGTAAATGACCTTGCTACTTTAAATACAATACTAAAGAATCCAGCAACTGTTACATGCAGAAAAATTACAGATGCTAGTGGAAATGATTTATCAGGAGCAGTCAGCGGTAACATCACAATTAAGGATGATGCATTTACATGGCCAATCGGTATGAGCAAAGACGATATACTGGGACACAATGACGATGCTAACAAAATAGTCCAGACGTCAACTGATGCATTTAAATTATTTTATGATGCCGATAACCAAAAATTCAGGAGATCAGAAAATCAGTCGATGCTCGAGGTATCAGGATCTACTGAAATTTACTACTATGGTGATAATGAAGTAAAAATGAGAACAGTATCAGACTCAAATGCTGTCAGCAAAACCAAAAATGTGAATATAACTAATAGCTGTACAATTGCAGGATCATTTTCAGGTTGTACGTTTAATATTACTCCTCCGGATAAAGGCAAAATATGGATAAATTTATATGATGTTAATTTTTCTGACTGTGATTTTATAGTTGACGATTCTGAAGGCAGAGAGGTGTATTTCTATATTCCTCAGGGAGATAATTACTCACCATCAACGTCGCTTAGTGATGAAGCTGCTTATTTTGATGTTATCGAGGATATAACCGGTGTATCACGAGATGTAAATACTTTGACAAACTCTTTTTATGCAAACAATACACATTTTCTTACATTAAACTATCATGAAACTTTTTTTGGCAATGGGAAAACTTTGGTCGAAAATTTAGATCTTAAAACTTATTATAAAAAAGAAGATGATCATTCTGGCGGAAATACATCTGACACCAATTTTGTTCCGGATTTATTTATATGTGCAGCTGATAATAAAAGGGCAGCTGATAATCAGCCATTGGTTTCATTAGAATTTACAAATCAGTGTGTGATTACAGGACATATTACTGCTCTGGATGCAAGTTTTTCGTGGGCAAATACAAGTCATAACTTCAGTAATGGGGGGTTCTCATATACATTGGACGGTGCGACACAGTCAGATACATTCCCAAATTCGAACATTTCTGTTATAGGTTCAGTTTTCGTTGCAAGTATTAAACAGATTCAAAATGATTTTCAGTGTTTCTATGTTGATTATTATGCAAAAGAAAATGATGACATAGATAATGGTGATAATTATTCATGGGCAACTATTGACGGATATATTACATATTAAGGAGTGATACTGTTATGAGGAAAAAGTTTAAAGTTAAAAAAAAATTAAAAGGTACGACTCTCCTTGAAGTTGTTATAGCTATAGCAGTATTTGCAATAGCCGCTACTCTGCTTGTTGAGGCAGGATTATCAGTAATATATAACGTAAGAAGCTCAAGGAATCTTGTTAAGAAGGTTAATTTTCAATCTAAAATAGTTGCATCCAGACCTGCTTCAGATTCAGACCAAATTGTAAATACCGGTACTATGAATTTAACGCTTTCAACAAACGGTTATACTGCTATTAATGATATAGAAGTAAACAAATACGAATCAATCACGGAAACAGACGATGAAGGAAACCCTATATACGAAGATGTAGCCGGAAATCTGAAGTTTTTTACTGACTAGTTTATATCAGATAAAAGGAGGGGTAGAAATTGAAAGTCGCAAACAAAAGACTAAAAGGTTTTACGCTTGTAGAAATGATAGTTGTTGTATGTTTGTTTATGATTATGATGGCCTGTGTGCTTAGTATTCTTAAACCTATGCAGAAGGTGTATAAAGACACATATGAATATACAGACGGGCAGGCTGTAGGAGATATAGCAGCAAGATATATCGAAGATGAGCTAAGATATGCAAACCGATTGTACTTATATGATCAGATGGATCTTGAATCAGATGAGATATCATTTATTGATGATGAGGTACAAAAATTCAGAACTGATTTTTATTTTAAAAATTCAGGTGATTTAAAAAAAATAAATCAAAAAGAACCTGATATGATATATGTACTTAAAATATCAAATCCTGACGATGAATCGGATATGGATTCAAGGGGTCAGGTTTCACGCTGGACATATGATGGTGGTGCAAATCAGGCTTCACAATATAAAGAATGGGCAGTCAATGAGGGCATTTATAATGATGAATCCAGAAATGCACGTTATTCATTCAGATTTGATATGGGTACATGGACAGAGTCAGGTGTATTGACAGCAGCAAGTCCTTCAAATTTTACAATGGATATGTCAATTTTCAGGTCAAAAAGAAATGACACAACTCTTGGAGAAACATATATGAAACAGACTATTGCATTTTCTCTCGTAAATATAGCGAGAAACAGTGCAATTTTGCAGGAAAATATTGATGTAATTAATACTGACACATCAGAAAAATCAACACAAACTGTTTCAAGATATCAGTATCACGATTCAACAACACTTTCAACGACAGTAGGCAATGATGTTTACTTTATCTACACAAAGGTTCCTAAAATTGAAAATTTGACCTAAATTAAAAAGCAGCCGCTGCAAATGCAGCGACTGCTTTGAAAAGTAAAAAATTACGCCTTAAATGTAAAGCGCGACAGATACCATTCTATTATCTGTGTTCCCCATAGTGTTCCTGCCATAAGACCAAATGCAAGATACGGACCAAATGCAAGCTTTGAATCCTTTCCGCGCATCTTCTGTATAACTCCGATTATTGCTGCTGCAAATATTCCGATAAACGCGGAGGCAATGATGCATTTTGTACCGATAAGCAGTCCTGAGCAGAGCATCAATAAAGTATCACCAAGCTCTATCCCTCTTATTTTTTCACCGGTTTTCTTTTTTATGTAGATTGATGAAGCTTCACCGATTAAAAAAAACGGAAGACTGATGCAGACACCACCGATAATTCTTTCGGAAAGTGATATATGATCTGAGAAAATAAATGAAGCAACAGCAAGAACAAATATCAGAACAAGCTGGCTTCCGTGAATTTCAAAAGTATCATAGTCAATAAATCCGATAACTATAAGTACCGAAAAAAACAAGGCAGTAATGATGGCCTGAGCCGGGTAGTTAAGGAGATCGGAAAACGTAAGAACAAGAAGATAAGCTATCCAGTTAAGGCCTTCAACAAACGGGTAACGTCCTGAAATTTTTTCCCCGCAGCTCCGGCACTTACCCTTGAGAAAAAGCCAGCTGAAAACAGGAATTAAATCATAAAACCGGATTTTTGCACCGCACGTTGTACAATGTGAACATCGCTTGATAAGCGATTCACCCTTTGGCAGTCTGTATATACACACGTTTAAAAAGCTGCCTATACAAAGCCCAAAAAAAGAAATGATGGCATAAGATATCACATAAGCAATGATATCAAGGAATTCAAAATAAATCATAAAAAATCCTCCCTGTTTGTTTTCTTATATCATCATTTTAACATAAAAGATATTATTATTCAAGAATAAATTAAATGATTTGGAGGCTGGTTATGAGAAACATACCAATAGGTCAATATCTTGTAGAACAAAACATGATAACAAATGAGCAGCTTGAAAAGGTTCTTTTTGCTCAGAGAGAGTCCCAGGGTCAGAAACGTTTCGGCGAAGTAATAGTTGAGATGGGCTATATGACGGAGATAAAATTTGCACAGGCACTTGCAGGTAAGCTGAAAGTACCTTATGTAGATCTTCAGTCATTTAAAATTGACGACGATGCAGTCAGCAGAATCCCTGAATCTCTTGCAAAAAAACATACAGTTATAGCTATTGACATTGTCGGAAAGAGACTTACAGTTGCAACCGACGACCCTATAAACTTTAACATACTTGAGGATGTAAAGGTAATAACAGGTATGGATACTATCCCTGTTCTTGCCACACGTTCAGCTATAAACAAGGCTATCGGTGACAAGTACACCATGGCTAACATAGACAGTGTAAATGAAAGCCTCAGCCAGTTCGGTATAGACGATGCAGATGATGAAAGCTCAAAGGAAAGAGTTGAAAGTGCACCAATTGTTAAGCTTGCGACAACAATAGTCGAGAACTCCTTCAGAGCAGAAGCAACGGATATTCATATTGAGCCTTTCAAGGCGTTTACAAGAATCAGAATACGTGTAAATGGGGACCTTGTAGAGCTTATGAGTGTATCACCGGTTGTTCAGAATGCACTTTCAACACGTATAAAGCTTATAAGCGGTATGAACATAGCTGAAAAACGTATACCACAGGACGGACGTTTTTCTCAGGTAGTAGATGGTTGCACACTTGATGTTCGTGTATCCTCTATTCCTACAGTAAACGGAGAAAAGATTGTTATCCGTATTCTTTCAACAGGACAGATAGCTCTGAGAAAAATCACAGACCTTGGTATGAGCGACTATAACTATAAATTGTTTGAAAGCATGATAAAATGTCCTCACGGCGTTATGCTTGTTACAGGACCTACAGGAAGCGGTAAAACAACAACGCTTTATGCTGCCCTCGGTGAGCTTGCAAAACCAAATGTTAACGTAATTACAGTTGAGGACCCTGTCGAAAAGAACATAGAAGGAATAAATCAGTGTCAGGTAAATACAAAGGCCGGAATGACTTTCTCAGCAGCACTGAGATCTATTCTCCGTCAGGACCCTGATATCGTAATGATCGGTGAGATGCGTGATACAGAGACTGCTGATATTGCTATCAGAGCCGCTATCACAGGACATCTTGTTCTTTCCACACTCCATACAAACGACGCTGCTTCTACAATAGTCCGTCTTATAGATATGGGTGTTGCACCATACATGGTAGCTACTTCACTTATTGGTGTTGTTGCACAGCGTCTTGTAAAGGTACTCTGTCCAAAGTGCCGCAGACCGAGAATGTCAAACGACGAAGAAAATCAGCTGATGCACATTCCTGCATCCGTTCAGATCTATGATGCGGTTGGATGCCCGGAATGTAATGGAACAGGATATAAGGGAAGAACTGCTATTCACGAAATCATTCACTGTTCATCAGGTATTTCAACGTTGATAGCTGAGGCTGCCGGAAAGGAACAGCTTGAAACCGCAGCCAAAAAGAACGGCACAAAGCTTCTGAGAGACAACGTTTCCGAGCTTGTCCAGGCCGGCAAAACATCTATAGATGAGCTTATAAGAGTTACATACTCAGTTTAAATCTCATTAAAGCACAGTTACTGTTTATTATTTTTATATAACAACAGATGGTCCATGCCCCATCCCCGAAGGTTAAAGGCACGACCGGAAAGCTCCGGTCGACTCCACAGAGTCAAAATCCCCTGCGAAATTAGTGAAACAGTAACAAAAATTATGAGTAAATTACGATAACGGAGGTTTATTTAATGACAGCTATTGATATTGATAAAATTCTGGATGAAGCCAGGGTTCTGGGATGCTCTGACCTGCACTTTACCTATCAGATCGCTCCCGTAGTAAGGCTTAACGGTTCACTGAGAAAATTAAGCTCATATGACATAATGGACGAGGAAACCATTATGGATATAGCCGAAAAAATTATACCTGATGAAATGAAAAAGCGTTTATACGATCACCTTGACTGTGACTTTTCATATGTTACAAAGAGAGGCTACCGCCACAGAGTAAATGTGTTCAGACAGAGAGAGCATACAGCAATTGCAATACGTCTTTTAAGAAACGACATACCAACCCTTGAGGATCTTCTGCTTCCGCCTATCCTCGCTGACTTTGCTATGAGACCTAGAGGACTTGTTCTTGTAACAGGACCTACAGGAAGCGGTAAGTCAACAACACTTGCGGCTATGATTGACTATGCAAATCTGAACAAGAGCTCACATATTATAACTGTCGAAGATCCTATCGAGTATGTTCATGAGCATAAACGCTGTATGGTAAATCAGCGTGAAATAGGCCCGGATGTCCCTGACTTTGCATCCGCCCTTCGTTCGGCACTCCGTGAAGACCCTGATATCATCCTCGTAGGAGAAATGCGTGACCTGGAAACAGTTACAGCTGCCATAACTGCCGCCGAAACAGGACATCTCGTTCTTTCCACACTCCATACAACAAGTGCTGCAGATACGATAAACCGTATTATCGACGTATATCCGGAGTATCAGCAGACACAGATAAGAACTCAGCTTGCAAACGTTCTTGTCGGAGTTTTGTCACAGACTCTGATACCAAAGGCTGACGGAAAGGGAAGAATCGCAGCTCTTGAAATACTAAACGTTACGGATGCCTGCTCGGCCATGATAAGAGACAATAAAGTACATCTTATCCAGTCAGCTATCCAGACAGGTAAACAGTTCGGCATGATGTGTCTCGACCAGGAACTCGCACGTATGACAAGACAGGGAGTCATCCACGAAGCCGATGCCCTTGACAGATGTCAGGATAAACTCGAATTTTACAGATACCTGAATTCAGGCGAATAAATATCAAATATTATAATCTGCATTACAGCCAAACGCTCCGTAATGCAGATTTTTGTCACTTACTCAAACTTCGCACATCAAAAATAATTTCACATCTTGAAGATTCAAGAGTTCTCACAGTATAAAATAGCTTTTAATCGACAAACCACGTAGCATAACGGAACGCATAAATGCGTTCCCTACATTGAGTTTAACCCTCGTAGGGAACGGATTCATCCGTTCCGTGGGATTCATCCTGCGAAGTTTGAGTCACTTATATATATATGATCGAAGGTCAAAGGCGCGACCGGAAAGCCCGGTCGACTCGTGCTGAGTTGAAATCCCTGCTTTTGAAATACAGCGCCGATTCACATAAGATTACATTCTGTCAGAGCCTGTATAACAAAAAAATATTATCCCCACCTCCCCTTTAAACTTCCTATATAATTCATTAAATTGAAAATTATCAACTCTATATGCTGTAGAATAAACATATTTAACAAACTTTTTTAACCAATTAGAAAAAATATTGACAATAAAAATATTGAGTGATATAATATAGCTTCAGTAGAGGAAATAAAACCAAGCACTGAGAAAAGTTCTATAAAATCTATACTGAAAAACAAAAGGGGGCTTTAATATGAAAAAGCTAAAGGGATTTACTTTGATTGAGCTTATAGTCGTTATAGCAATAATAGGGGTATTGTGCGCTATACTTGTTCCGTCGATGATGGGATGGGTTGTAAGGTCAAGAATATCAGTCGGAAACAGTAACTCCGATGAACTCTACACGGAACTTCAGGGTGTCATGATTTCCCTGGATCACAAAGGTATAGAAATTGACGGAACAGTAAAGTTTAATGCGGGCACTGATGAATCAGTCTTTACAATAATAGCAGGTGATACGTCAGATGAAGAAGAGTGCAGAAAAGTACTAAGAGAGGTTGACAGTAAATATACCACATCTGATGATAACACGTGGGCTGCAAAGATTGTAAACGGAAAAGTGCATTGTGTGATATACGCAAATAATGCCCTGACATTCGTCGGTGGTTTTCCGAATCCATGTCCTGAAAGTAAGGAATATAAAATGTCCGGCGCAAAAGATATAGAAGAGTACTTTGATTGTGCACTCAATGTCACGGAGTGGGAAAAAAACGCATAAAAATATAATAATATAAAAAGCTTTACCGAGCCGACAGCTCTGTAAAGCTTTTCTTTTTAAAAAATTGATTACTATTCTTCCGTATACCACCCGATTGTTCATTGCGTTCTTAAATCTCAGTCAGCGAAATAGTCATAAACATATGCCCGAAGGTCAAAGGCGCGACCGGAAAGCCCGGTCGAATCCGCAGATTCAAAATCCCTGCCAAATGGTAAATTTAACAGTGAAAAAGCCCTTGCTGAATGACCATATTAAGTAAAATATAAATCTTTTTACAACAACGAAAAACACACTAATTATATAATATGTAATAATCAGAGCGAACTTAATCGTTTAAGTTTTAGCTATTTTAATCAATCATACAATCTTGCTTTCCGGAGCTTGCTTTTCGTTGACAAACAAAAACGGTGGTGCTATAATATGAACATAGAGTACAGGAGGTAATCACTTCAAGACGTCTGGAGTGGTTGGCATGTCCGGATACCTTACATATTCAAATACGTTAATATTAAAAAATTTATTATATTTTTAGGAGGAATTTATTATGAAAAAATTTAAAGGCTTTACACTTATCGAACTTATCGTAGTTATCGCAATCATTGGTGTTCTTTGTGCTATACTCGTTCCATCAATGATGGGTTGGGTAACAAAGTCAAGAGTAAATTCAGCTAACTCAAACGCAAAGTCAATCTACAACTCAGCAGCTTCAGTTCTCACAAGCTTTGAAACAAAAGGTGTTGATCAGACTGGAGTAGATAAAGGCACAGTAGCTGAGGAAACATATGGTAAGGCTTCAACTGACACGATAGATCCTGATGCTAAAGATTTAGTAGCTGAAGTTTCAAAGATGCAAGACACAAGCAGCAAGGATGCAGCATGGGCATTCAGCGTTGATGGAACTGGTTATGTAACAGCTGCAATTTATTCATCAAATGGTACTACATATCTTGGTGCTTTCCCTAATGCAGTTCCTGAAAAGGTAAAGGTTACCTATTCGCAAGATAGAATTGCAGATGCAACTAAGGATAAAGAATCAGATGTTTGGGGAGAAGAATAATTAAGTTAATTAAAGTGCATTAAACACGAAGCTTACGGACGAAAGTTCGTAAGCTTTTTTGTGCATATAAACACATAACAAATATAAAAAACGGCGCTAAACATAAGAAATATAAATAATCATATAAAAATACTTGACTTTATTTTTTTTATGGTGTATTATGTATACACAGGTTTTTACTTACCAATTGCCTGACAAAAATATAAACAAAAATGAAAGCAGGGACATAATTATGAATTTATTAAGAAGAACAATGGCGGGTGTATTTGCACTTACAATGGCAGTAGGCTGTGTAGCTTATACAGGCGTTGAAAGCGGAAATGGAATTTGCACTGATACAGTAAGTGCTCTGGAGTATGGGGACTATACATATACCGTCAAGGAAGGTGCCGTGACGATAACCGGTTATAACAATACAGCAGTTACAAAGCTTGAAATACCGGCTGTTATAGACGATATGCCTGTTACGGTTATTGGTGCAGCCGCATTTTCAAAGTGTACATTTCTCGGAGAGATATCACTTCCTGACTCTATTGTTTCTGTAGGAAACAAGGCATTCAGCGGATGTCCTGTCGGGATAGCCAATCTTCCGTCAAGCATAACATGGGGTACAAATGTCTTTTACAATTGTAAATCACTTCATACGGTAATTCTTGAGGATGGATTTACATCTGTTCCTGAGGCAATGTTCTATGGCTGTACAATGCTTCAAAATGTTACAATACCAAGCTCTGTTACATCCATAGGCAAAAACGCATTTAACGGCTGTAAATATCTTACCGATATTGAGCTTCCTGATACAGTAACAGAGATAAAAGACTATGCTTTCAGCGGATGTGAAAATTTAGTTGCATTCCAATCACCGGCTGAGCTTACCACAATAGGCGCATATGCATTTAAGGGCTGCAGTCAGTTAAAGACTCTTAACCTTGACAATAACGGAAAGCTTACAAAAATAGGCGCATATGCGTTTGATGGAGCTACTCTTATTCAGAACCTTGTTATTCCTGATTCCGTTACCGAAATAGGCAACTATTCATTCAGATCATGCTCGTCGATTACTGAGGTTACTATTTCAAGTGGAATTACTGTTATTCCTGAGTATGCGTTTTACGGATGTACAAGTATTATAAGTGTAAACATACCGTCAGGAATAACAGAAATTCAGGCTAATGCTTTTAATGGCTGTTCAAATCTTCTCTATGTTCAGATACAGAAGGATACAAAGCTTGAAACAATTGGAAAGAGTGCGTTTTATAAATGCTCCGCTCTCAGAGGTATAGGTACAGAGGATGCAAAGGGAATAGTAAGTAAAATAAAATCAAATACACTTGATATCATTGTAGGTGTAGAGTCACCAGCTTCTCTTAAGACAATAGGAGAAACAGCATTTTCAGAGTGTACAAACCTTACATATGTGCACATGAATAAGGTTGAAACGCTTGGAAAAGGTGCTTTCAGCAAGTGTCAGAGTATGACAAATATAAATATTCCTGCAACTATAAAGAGTATTCCGGATGAGGCGTTTAAAGAATGTATAGTTCTTAAGGATGTAAATACAAGCGGAAGTGTAATAGAATCAATAGGCGCCAGCGCGTTTGAAAGCTGTGCATTGCCTTCAATTACTATTCCTGACACTGTTACGGTAATAGGAAAAAAAGCATTTTATTCAAATGCACCATTAAAGAGTGTAAAGTTCGGAGTAAACGTAAAGTCAATAGGTGAGAGTGCTTTTGAAAAGTGTACATCACTTTTAACAGCAAGCATACCTGACTCTACTGATTCAGTATATAAAGGTGCATTCAAGGAATGTACATCACTTGTGGATGTAAAGTTCCCTAAAAATGCAAAGTTCAGAAGAATAGATATAGATACATTCAGCGGCTGTACATCACTCAAAAATGTAGTTATTCCTGAAACAGTTGTTGTTGTTGATCAGGGAGCATTTATGAACTGTTCAAGTCTGACTGCAATTGACCTTTCAAAGAGTATTACAGGTATAGGCGGAAGTGCATTCCAGTCCTGTATAACTCTTTCTGATGTAAAGCTCGGAAATATGCTCACCGTTGTGGGTGAAGGCGTATTCCGCGATTGCCTTGTTCTTAAAACAATAACAATTCCTGACTCTGTTCAGGAAATAGGAAAGGAAACATTCAAGGGCTGTACTATTCTCGAAAAGGCTGAAGTATCAAATAAAAGCTCACTTAACACAATCGGAGCAAATTTATTTGAAAACTGCAAAAGTCTTAAAACATTTAATCTTCCTTCAGGACTCCTTAATATGGGTGAAGGCGTATTCAAGTCATGTGTCTCTGTAAATAATATCGTTATTCCTGACGGAATACTGATACTCCCTAAGGAAACCTTCTCAGGATGTACAAGCCTTTCAAATGTTGAGCTCCGTGACCTTTATAAGATAGGAGAAAGTTCGTTTGCTTACTGTACATCACTTGAAGATATGCCGGTTCCTGAGACAGTAAATGCAATTGAAAAGAAAGCATTTATAGGCTGTAACTCATTAAAGACTGTTGCTTTCGGAAAAACTCTGCAGAGTATAGGAGACAGTGCGTTTGAAAAATGTACAGCACTTACAGGCTCCGGAGATAAGTTCGTTGAAAACAATATACCGTATTTGTTTATACCTGAGAGTGTAAATACAGTAGGTGTAGGTGCATTTAACGGCTGTTCAGAGCTTCTTAAAGTGAAGTTTGCCATAAATCCTACCGGAGATTATACAAGCGAAGAGACAAAGAACAAGTATGTAAAGAATATAGGTACAAATGCGTTCCTGGGATGCGGACTTACAGGAATAGAGCTTCCTGACAGTATTACACTTTTAGGCTCAAAAGCAATAGGATATGATGCAAAATATAAGCCGGTGGATGGATTTACTATTGTATGTGCCAACGTTAATAACACCGCTATAGTTTCATATGCCGGAGAAACATTTAAAGTAGACAAGTCTGCTACTGCTATTAAGGATCCGACAATAGACCCGACAATATTTTACGGTGACGTAACGGATGATAAAAAGGTTGATATTTCAGACCTTACTACACTGAGCCTTGCTTTATTGGGAGACTACACTCTTACAGGTGACAAGCTTACAGCAGCTGATGTTACAGGAGACGGCAAGTTCGATATTGCAGACCTTGCTCACCTTAAACAGTATATAATGAAGGACGATGTAAAGCTTGGAAAATAACTAAAAGTAAAAATTTCATACAATAACTAATAAAAGGAGGACAATG
This sequence comes from Bacillota bacterium, assembly GCA_023458875.1. Taxonomy (GTDB): domain Bacteria; phylum Bacillota; class Clostridia; order Oscillospirales; family Ruminococcaceae; genus HUN007. The sequence goes on from JAEWXO010000006.1 coordinate 85,725, forward strand.
TTATAATTGTCCTCCTTTTAGCATAATAACATAAAAAACCTTAAAAAGTATTCAAATCTTTAAATATTTTATTGACTTAAGAATAAAAAAATTGTATAATTTTATTATAAAATTATTGGAGTGATATAATTGAAGAAAATTAAACAGGTTAGTATATGTATATTTACAAGTATGGCGATACTGTCAAACTGTATTGTTGTAAATGCTGAAACTCATGAAACAGTCATAGATGTTATGCACTGCTTGAAAAATTTTATTCTGACAGAACCGGATGAGCATAGTTACAATTACAGTAATTATGATATCAACAGAGACAATAAAGTCAATGTTCTTGATATGTGCAGATTAAAAAACAGTATTCTCAATAACACTGAGAGTGATATTTCCATTTACCCTGAAACTACAGTTACAACCGGTGTTTCGGAGACAACGACAAATAATCAGATTAAAAAAGCAGGACTTGAAATTTCGGATGCGGAAATCGATTCTGACAGCAGCACTGTAACGGTTCCTATAAGGCTTAAAAACAATACTATAGGTATTTCAGCCGTTCAGATGAATATTTCCTATGACAAAAGCTATTTTACACTGCAAAGTGTATATGCAGGAGATTTTAACGGAGGCTGGTCAGTGTCAAGAGACAAAAAATACATACAGTTTTCAGAGGTAAATGCACACAACATAAAATCAGACGGAATTATAGGCTATGTTGAGTTCAGTGTGTTACCGGATACTCCTGCAGGAAACTATGAGTTTTCACTTTCCGAAATACAGGCGTCAACACTTCCTGAAGGTGCTGTTCAAAGAGTGCTCACAGATGAAGAATGTCAGCGTTCATCAGATAAATATATTCTTAACTTCAAAGGCTCGGGCACTGTAACAGCCAGACCTTCGGATACTGTGATAACAAATCCGACAACTGATAAAGTAACGACAACTACAATGACTAAAGTGACAACGACCGAAAAGATAACAACGACCGGAAGAATAACAACACCTGAGGAAACGACAACAACTAAGCCGTCAACAGCAAAGCCTGTGCCTGAAATAAAACAGGTAGCCTTTAAAATAGGAAACGATATTGAAGTAAGTAGTGACAACAGGATCATTACTGTTCCGATAGAGTTGAAAAATAACACTATAGGTATTTCTGCATGTCAGATGAATCTTGATTACAGTCTGAGATATTTTAAGCTTGTCGATGTATATGCAGGAGACTTTAACGGAAGCTGGATCAAATCAAAGTCAGGAAACACTGTTCAGTTTTCAGAGGTAAGCGCTCATAATATTACAGAAGACGGCATCATAGGCTATCTTGAGTTTGAAGTAACTCCGGGCACACCTGCAGGAATATATAACTTCTCACTTTCAGCAATACAGGCATCAACTCTTCCTGAGGGCGCTGTTCAGAGAGTACTGACAGACGACGAATGTCTGCGTTCATCAGACGTAATAAATCTGAATTTCAGCGGTTTAAACATTGTTACAACAAAACCGTCGGCTACTACGGTAACGACGTCAGCAACTACAGCAAAAACAACACTTCCGGAAACGACAACTACTAAAATAACAACCACAAAAGCGACAACAACAGCAATGACAACGACAACTGCAAAAATAACTACACCTACGGAAACGACAACGACTGAAGTGACAACAACAACGGAGCCAGTACCTGAAATAAAACAGGCAGTATTTAAAATAGGAAACGATATTGAAGTAAGTAAAGACAACAGTATTATTATACTTCCGATAGAACTGACAAATAATAACATAGGTATTTCGGCATGTCAGATGGATCTGAATTACAGTCTGAGATATTTTGAGCTTACTAATGTATATGTCGGAGATTTCAGCGGAAGCTGGTCAAAGTCAAGGTCAGGAAGCAGTATACAGTTTTCAGAGGTAAACGCTCATAATATTACGGAGGATGGCGTTATAGGTTATATTGAGTTTGAAGTAACCCCGGGTACACCTGCAGGAATATATAAATTTTCACTTTCATCAATACAGGCGTCAACTCTTCCGAGGGGCTCAGTTCAGAGAATGCTTACAGCTGAAGAATGTAAGGCTGAAAGCGATGAATATATCCTTAATTTTGCCGGTCTGAATATTATAACTACAACAGAGGCAGCAACGCCAAAGCAGACAACAACAACTGTGACGACAACACCGAAACAGACAACGACAACTGTGACGACAACACCGAAACAGACAACAACAAAGGTGACAACAACGCCAAAGCAAATACCCGGTAATGTACCTGATCCGTTAGCGAATAATCTCAATGCATCTATTTTTAAGGTTGTTAATGAAGAACGTGTGAAAAATGGATTAGAACCGTTTAATTTAGATATCTCATTATCATATATTTCCAACATTCGAGCATCAGAACTTAACGTATCGTTTGATACTAATAGACCTGACGGAAGTTCATACAAAACTTTGATGAGTGAATATGGAATAACGGCTTTGTATAATTATCATTATGTAGCATCAGGAAGCCCAACTGCGGCAAGTGTTTTAGAAGGACTGTTAAGGAGAAGTGTTTTTCTGGATGGGAATTACAAAAAAATGGGCATAGGTTACTATAGCGGCAGTAAAGAATATATAGCAATAATAATGACGTCATAATAACGAAGAATTTTAGATTAATTTAAAAGAGCATGTAACTGAATTAATATTAGTTGCATGCTCACTTTCATTATTCAGTCAAAAATATCCGTTAAATGTTGAAACTATTTTATGTATATAAGCGAAATAATTACAATAATATGGTTGACTTAAAAAGAATATTCTGGTATTATTATAAATATAAAAGATTCAAAAAAGGAGAGAATAAAATGAAAAAAACAATTAAAAAAGTAAGCGTATTACTTAGCCTTTCAATGGCATTAAACACATTTACACCCGGTTTTAATTCAATTGATTATGTTATCAATGCAGAAGCAATAATAAAAGGGGACGTAAACTGTGACGGAATAGTATCAGGTGCCGATGCACTGAGTATGACACAGTATCTTCTGGGGCAGTTTGAACCGGACGATAAAGCACAGATAAATTCAGATATTGACAGCAACGGAAAAATAAATATCGTTGATATGATACTTATAAAAGAAATGCTTATAAGTGGAACAGTAGAAACAACAACCACAATAACGGAAGCTGTAACGGCAACTGAGCCTGAACAGCCAACGACAGAGGCTGTAACGACAACTGAGCCTGAACAGCCAACGACAGAGGCTGTGACTACAACTGCACCGGAGCAAACAACAACAGAAGCAGTGACGACAACACCGAAACAGACAACAACAAAGGCAACGACAACACCGAAACAGACAACAACAAAGGTGACAACAACGCCAAAGCAGACGACAACAGCAACGGTAACAACGACGACAGAAATACCTGATATGCCTGATCCGTCTCAGAATGATACTAAGCGAGAGTTTGTTGAACTAATAAATAAAAAGCGTGCCGCTGTTGGACGTGCACCGGTGGAATTAGATACTAAGCTTTCTTATATTGCAGATGTACGCGCAGCAGAACTGTCAGTAGCATATCAGAACGGTCGCCCGGATGGAAGTGAATATACAGACCTATTAAGAAATTATGGAATTACGCCATATGATTCATGCCAGTATATAATGAAGGATTATGGAAGTGCTTCTGGCATGATGAATGCTATAGCATCAATGGATGTCTATACAAGATCTATTTATCAAAAAGCTGGAGTAGGGTGTTATAAAGGTAGTAAAACGTACTGGGTTTTATTCCTTATATCTTAATAAAAATAAATGTTATAGAGTAAACATCAGTTATACACTTATTCTCTACATCATGATAAAAAAGTAAACATAGCTTAAATATTAAAACAGGCGTATAACCATAAAAACTGGTTATACGCCTATTTTTATTATTCAGTCAAAAATATTTGCCAGATGTTGAAAATATTTTATGTATATAAGCAAAATAATTACAATAATGTGGTTGACTGTATAAGCATATTATGGTATCATTATGGGTATAACAACACAGAGGATATCCTTCCGTTCAATCGGAGTACAATCTCCGACTGAACGGAAGTAATTCTTCTAATCGCCTCTGCTTGTTAAAAGCAGAGCTTTGAAAAAAATCATAAAAAAGGAGAAAGAAAAAGAACATGAGAAAAGCAATAAAAAAAGCATGCGTATTACTTAGCTTTGCTATAGCATTAAACACATTTGCACCCGGTTTTAATTCAATCAAATCTGTTGTTAACGCAGAAGCAATAATAAAAGGAGACGTAAACTGTGACGGAATAGTATCAGGTGCCGACGCACTGAGTATGACACAGTATCTTCTGGGGCAGTTTGAACCTGACGGAAAAGCACAGATTAATTCAGATATTGACAGCAACGGAAAAATAAATATCGTTGACATGATACTTATCAAAGAAATGCTCATAAGCGGCACTTCAGAAACAACCACTATAACAGCTTCAGAACCTGACAATACGTCAGTCACTACACCGGAGCAGACAGTAACAAGTGAAGTAACAACAACTGTACCGGAGCAGACTACAATAGAAGTTGTAACAACAACTACGCCTGAACAGACCGAAACAGAGACTATAACGACAACTATGCCAGAACAGACAACGACGGCATCTGTAACAACAACTATGTCAGAACAGACAACCACAACAGTGACAACAACACCGAAGCAGACAACGACAGCAACGGTGAAAACAACGACAGAGCTACCGGATATGCCTGATCCGTCACAGAACGAAAAAAAGAAAGCTGTCGCTGAACTTGTAAATAAAGAACGTGAGAAAAATGGTTTTGATCCTATGCAGCTTGATACAAAACTTTCATATGTTGCAGATATCCGTGCAGATGAATTAAAAATAAGCTATACTGTCGGACGTCCTGATGGGTCAAATTATACAACTTTATTGAATAAATATCATGCAAGTGCGTTAGCAACATATCAGTATATTATGAGAGGGAATAATAGTGCATCAGAAATTGTAAGTATGATGTTAAAAAGGGGAGCTTTTTTAAATAGCACTTATAAAAAAATAGGAGTTGGTTTTGCTAGCGGCGGAGGTTATTGGGTAGTATATCTGACATCATAATAAAGACATATTTTAATTAATAATAAAACAAGCGTATAACCGCAACAAATCCGGTTATACGCTTTAAATTTTACTTGAGTCCCGCCATAAGTCCGTCAACGACATCCCTGTATATCCATCTGATGCTTTTACGGCTTAATAATCCGAAAGCACTGTCGCCGCCAAGATAGGTGCCGTTGTCCCACCATATGCATGGTATTCCGACAGCTCCGGCAGTGCTTATATAATATCTGCTCCACTCGGCGCGGGCTTCGTTGTTGTCGCGGCTGGAAGCACCCATTTCGCCTATTATTACGGGAGTACCCTTATCAATGAATGTTGTTTTTAATAAAGAGAAAAGATTATCTATCTCCTGGGTACAGGAAGGGTCGTCCTTGCTCCAGGCAGCGGTTCCGTTTGGAGCAAGTGCAAAATCATATGGAATATAGGCATGAACGGATACGATAAGCTTGTCGTCTCCGGCAGGAACAGTCAATGCACGTATGGCTTTTTCTGTACTGCTTGCAGCATATGTTGGTATCATAAGATGACGCTTGGGGTTATTTCCTCCGAGTCCTCTGATAGTGTCGACAAATACCTGATTGAGCCGGTTTATAACCTCATGGCTCTCTTCGTCACCGCCGCTCCATTCAGAAGGTGTACCTATTTTTCGCGGTTCGTTCATTCCCTCAAATATCAGCTTTTCATTATATCCCTCAAAGTAGTCGCCTATCTGAGTCCATATCTTTTTAAGCTCGTCAGAGTTCTCATCAAAATGAGCATTGTCAGGGAAAATCCAGTCTTCATGGTGCGTGTTAAGTATAATGAACATATCGTTGTTTACGCAGTAGTCGACTATTTCACCTACACGGTTGAGCCAGGCCGCGTCGATAGTATATGTGTCATCGTCAGAAAGGTGCTCTCCCCATGATACGGGTATTCTTATTATATTAAAACCGGCGTCCGATACCGTGTCGATGATTTCCTGGGTGGTTATGACGTTTCCCCAGCCGGTTTCATAGCTTTCAGGGCTTTCGTTAAGCCTGCCTGTTGTTGAATCCATTGTGTTTCCGAGGTTCCAGCCTATTTTTATTTCGCTTACAAGCTCGGAGGATGGGATATCGCGTATGGGGGATAGTTCTTTTGTGGATGAATGGGAGGTGGTTTCTTTGTTTGAAGATGAGGTTTTTGTTTGTGAATTGCATGAGGTGGAGATTGAGAGGATTATTAAGGCGGTGAAAAGTGGTTTTAATAAATTTTTCTTTAAAATATTTTTCATTTTGGGCTCCTTTTTTGATATAGGGGGGAGTAATGATGGGGAATATTGGTGGTTAAGCTTAGACGGTCAAGTCATTTTTATGCAGGGATTTCGACTCGTGCCGAGTCGACCGGGCTTTCCGGTCGCCCTGGATCTTCGGAGACATAGACCTTTGGTTATGGCTTAAGAGTAACGAAAATACAGAAATAATGCCGGCAAAGTTTAAATTTGCCGGCATTAATAAAATTTTACGAAGTAAGAAGTGCGGATAACAGGACTTGAACCTGCATGAGATTGCTCTCACTAGCACCTGAAGCTAGCGCGTCTGCCAATTTCGCCATATCCGCATAATGGGGTGTCATAATTTTTAACGCTATGACTTAATAATTATATCATATAATTTTATTTTTTGCAACACCTTTTCAAAGAAAAATTATCTGATTTTGTATTGACTTTTCTGACAGGTTTGTTATAATGAAATGTGTATGTAATTGCAGCCGGCTATATTCAGACAGAATATTTACCGGTATCTGGAACCCGCCATTCGGAAGGCAGAGGATATTCTGTCTTATAGTTTTATTATTAAGGAGAAGCGAAAAGCTTTGAAAAGAATAAAAACAGATGTATTCGGGGAAAATATGAAAAATAAAGAAAAATACAAAAAAATGATTCAGTGGGGATCTACCGTTGTTAATGTTTCACTTCTGACAGCGGCATTCGCAGTCGTATGGTATATCTGTTATTCAAATGAAATAGTATTGCCGTTTTACAGAAAAGGTAACTGGATGGTTATCGGGATATATGCTGTTATAACTCTTGTTTTCAATAAGGTCTACGGGAGCTATGATGTCGGATATCTGAGAAAGACGGAGGCTTTTTATTCACAGATAATATCTGCATTTGTGGTAAATATAATAGAGTATTGTCAGATAAGCGTTATAGGAAGAACCTTTATGTCGTTTATACCTGTTGCGTTTCTTACACTTATAGATATTATAATACTTCTTTTATGGACTATAATTTACGGCATGATATACAGCCGTCTCTATCCGCCAAGAAAAATGATAATAGTATATGGCAGTAAAAAGGCCGGAAATCTTGTTGTGAAAATGAGTCAGAGAGCGGACAAGTACATAATATCAGCATCCGTAAGTGCAGACGAACCGCTCGATACTATAAAGCAGAAAATATCAGATTACAACGGTGTCATAATATGTGATGTTCATGACAAGCTCAGGAATGATATACTTAAGTATTGCTTTGACAGATCAATAAGGGTTTACCTGTCTCCTAAAATATCAGACATACTCATAAGAGGTGCGCAGGAGATAAATCTTTTTGATTCGCCGCTTCTGCTTTTCAGAAACGACGGGCTGGCATTTGAGTCAAGGCTTTTAAAAAGAGCGTTTGACGTTTTGTTTTCGCTTATTCTTCTTCCGGTGCTTTTGCCTGTTATGGGCGTTATTGCAATTGCAGTAAAGCTGTATGACGGCGGCCCGGTTATATACAAGCAGGAAAGACTTACGATAAATGGAAAAAGGTTTAACGTGCTTAAGTTCAGAAGTATGATAGCTGATGCTGAAAAGGACGGTGTGGCAAGACTTGCTACTGACTCTGATGACAGAATAACTCCTGTAGGCGCTTTCCTCAGAAAATGCAGACTTGACGAGATTCCGCAGTTTTTTAATATATTAAAGGGTGATATGTCGTTTGTAGGACCGAGACCTGAAAGACCTGAGATTGCAGAGCAGTACGAGGTCGAGATGGAGGAGTTCAGCTTCAGGCTGACTGTAAAGGCAGGGCTTACGGGGTATGCACAGATAATGGGTAAGTATGATACAACTCCATATGACAAACTCAAGATGGATCTTATGTATATAGAGAAGTTTTCGGTTATAAATGATTTAAAGATTTTGTTTATGACGCTTAAGATTATGATTTTTCCGGGAAAGACAAATGAAGAGGAAAATTTATTAAATATTAATAATTCTGAAAAGCGATAGAGTATGGCTTTTAAAATGTAAAAGGACGAAAGGAAATGGTTGATTAATGAAAATAACAGCAGTAATTATGGCGGGCGGACGCGGGGAGCGGTTCTGGCCGAAGAGCAGGAACAATTATCCAAAGCAGTTTTTATCTCTTACCGCTGACGGTGAAACAATGATACAGAAAACAATAAAAAGGCTTCTTCCTCTTGTGGCTATCGAGGATATTTTTATTGTAACAAATGAAAACTATGTCGGTATTATAAACGAACAGCTTCCGGATATTCCGCAGGAAAACATTCTTGCTGAGCCTGTTGCGAGAAATACAGCTCCGTGTATAGCGCTTGCGGCTGCAGTTATAAATAAAAAATATGACGATGCAGTTATGATGGTTCTTCCGTCAGATCATCTGATAAAATATGAAGAATTATATCTTGACACTATGCGAAATGCGATAAAGGTAGCAAAAAGAGATGAAAACCTTGTTACTATAGGAATAACCCCGACATACCCTGAAACAGGTTATGGCTATATAAACTTTTTCAGAAGTGACGAAGATGATACGGCAGGTGTTTACAGGGTTAAAAGATTTGTTGAAAAGCCATGCCTTGAGGTTGCAAGGGAATACCTTGATTCCGGAAAATATCTCTGGAACAGCGGCATGTTTGTATGGAAGGTCTCCTCCATCATGAAAAACTTTGAAAAGTTCCTCCCTGCAATGTATGAGGGATTTCTTAAAATGAAAGAAAGTGCAGGAACTGAAAAGTTTAAAGAAACCCTTGCCGGGTGCTTTAATGAATTTCAGTCCGAGTCAATTGACTTTGGAATTATGGAAAAGGCAGACAACATATACACTCTCTCCGGAAGCTTTGGATGGGATGATGTCGGAAGCTGGCTTGCACTTGAAAAAATCAACAAGACAGATGAATGCGGAAACTACATTTCAGGTGATGTTATCACAATAAACACAAACAAAAGCATAATATGCGGAAACAAAAAACTCATAGCTACTGTGGGACTTGAAGACATTATTGTTGTCGATACCGATGATGCAACACTTATCTGTTCAAAGAGCAGTACACAGGATGTAAAAAAGGTCATTGAAAACCTAAAAATCTGCAACAGGCGAGAGCTTGTATAAATTTTAACATACAAAATATTTTATTTTTATTATTAGGAGAATTAAAATGAAAAATGCGTTAATTACAGGTATCACAGGACAGGACGGTTCATATCTTGCAGAGCTTTTACTCGAAAACAATTACAACGTTTACGGTATAATGAGAAGAAAGAGCGTTGTTGACTACGGAAACGTTGAGCATATAAAGGACAAAATAAACTTTATATATGCTGATATGACAGATGAAATATCACTTATAAATGCAATGAAAATTTCACAGGCTGACGAAGTATATAACCTGGCTGCACAGTCATTTGTAGCAACAAGCTGGGAACAGCCTCTTGCAACTGCTGAAATAGACGCTATAGGTGTTACAAATATGCTCGAAGCAATCAGAAACGTAAAGCCTTCATGCCGTTTCTATCAGGCATCAACATCCGAAATGTTCGGACTCGTTCAGGAAATGCCTCAGCGTGAAACAACACCTTTTTACCCAAGAAGCCCATACGGAGTTGCAAAGCTTTATGGTCACTGGATAACAAAGAATTACCGTGAGAGCTACGATCTTTTTGCATGCTCAGGCATTCTTTTCAATCATGAAAGTGAAAGAAGAGGAAAGGAATTTGTAACAAGAAAAATTACAGATGCAGTGGCAAGAATAAAGAACGGACTCCAGGAATACATGGAGCTCGGAAATCTTGATTCAAAGAGAGACTGGGGACATTCAAAGGATTATGTAAAGGCTATGTGGCTTATGCTCCAGCAGGACACACCTGATGACTTTGTTATAGCAACAAATGAAACAAGAACAGTAAGAGAGTTTGTAGATACAGCGTTCAGATGCGCAGGTATTGAGGTTGAATGGAAGGGAACAGGCGTAGAGGAAACAGGTATAAACAAGGCGAACGGAAAGACTGTTGTAAAGGTATCAGAGAAATTCTTCAGACCTGCAGAAGTAGACGTTCTTCTCGGAAATCCTGAAAAGGCTGAAAAGAACCTTGGCTGGAAGAGAGAAATTCCGTTTACAGAGCTCGTTGACCGTATGGTTAAAAACGATATGGCTCTTGTAGAAAAAGAAATTAAAATAAGCAAAATTGATTAAGAATAGTAGGTTGACAATTTGAAAATTTCATTTGATGTACTGCCGCTTATCAGTGATAAAATGTCAGGGATAGGATATTGTCAGGCAGGACTCGTGGGTTCGATGATAAAATCAAATCCTGAAGACTTATACACCTATGAGTATTTTTCGAGAAAAGATCATGAGATAAAACGAAACAGGCTGAGTGCTTTTATGCAGGAAAACTGCAGAATAAATGAATCGCATTTTTCAGGCTTTTTATACCGGACAGTCATGAATATGATACCGATTCCGTATTCGTTATTTTTCGGAAAAAAATCAGAGCTTACTCATTTTTTTAATTACATTATACCGCCGTTTGTTCATGGGAAAAAGGTCGTTACCATTCATGATATGGTAATAAAGGCTTATCCCGAAACGGTGAGATTCCGTACAAAGCAGCTCCTGTATACAGGAATGAAAAAATCAATGAGACGCGCTGACGTTATAATAACTGATTCGGAATTCAGCAAATCAGAAATTATAAAATATTATCCTAAATATAAGGATAAGATAAAAGTAATTTACTGCGGTGTAAATCTCGAAAAATTTCACCCGATAAATGATTCTGAGCGTATAAATACCGTTAAAAAAAATCTTGAAATAACAGGTGATTATTTTCTTTATCTCGGAACAATAGAACCGAGAAAAAATCTCGAACGTCTTATTGAAGCCTACAGGATTCTGCTCGATAAAGACATAAACGTTCCGTCTCTTGTAATGGCAGGAGGAAAGGGATGGCTGAACAGCGGCATATATCAGAAAGTAACAGAGCTTCATCTGGAGGACAAGGTAAAGTTTACAAAGTATATTCCGGATGAAGATATGTGCCCGCTTATAAACGGTGCTACGGCATTTGTTTTCCCGTCAATATATGAGGGATTCGGAATGCCGCCGCTTGAAGCCATGGCATGCGGAGTCCCTGTCATTTCCTCAGGCGCAGCATCACTTCCCGAGGTCGTAGGCGACTGTGCAGTAATAGTTGATGCATATTCCCCTCAGTCAATATGTGACGGTATGTATAAGATATATTCAGATGAAAAGCTCAGAGCTGACCTTAAAAAAAGAGGCCCTGAAAGAGCCGCCCGGTTTACCTGGGAACAATCAGCCAGCGCACTTCACGATATTTATAAAGAAGTAACAGGTAAGTGAGGCAAACATGAGAATTTTACAGGTCAATAAATTATACAGCCCGCATATAGGCGGAATAGAACGAGTAATACAGGATATTTCAGAAGGGCTCAAAGGTAAGTTTGATATAAAGGTTCTTGTGTGTCAGCCAAAAGGAAAGACAGCAGATGATATGATAAACGGCGTAAAAGTAAGACGTTCCGGAAGTATAGGAACATACTTTTCAATGCCGGTTTCTGTTCCGTTTTTGTTTCATTTCAGAAAAATGTCCAAAAAGGCAGATATAGTTCATATTCATCTGCCTTTTCCTCTTGCGGATGTAGCCTGCCTGTTATCAGGCTTTAAGGGTAAGGTTGTTCTCAGCTGGCACAGTGATATCGTAAAGCAGAAAAAATTCATGATACTTTACAAGCCTTTTATGAATGCCCTGCTTAAAAGAGCAGACTGTATATTTGTTGCGACAGAGGGACATATAAGCGGTTCGGCATATCTGAAACCGTATAAAGAAAAGTGTATAATTGTTCCTTACGGACTGGATATAAGTCTTTATGAAAATGCCCCGGCTGCTCCGGTTCTGACAGACAGGCTTAATGATAAAAGCAATAAAAAAATACTCTTTACAGGTCGTCTTGTTTACTACAAGGGAATAGACGTTCTGTTAAGGGCGTTTAAGGATACAAGCGACTGTGAGCTGTTTGTAGCAGGGAACGGAGCTTTGCGTCAGAAGCTTATGGACGAGGCAAAGGAGAGCCGTATTGATGACCGGGTGCATTTTCTCGGAAGGCTTTCAGATGATGATTTAAAGGCTGCAATGCGTGACTGTGACGTGTTTGTGCTGCCGTCTGTTGAAAACAGTGAGGCATTTGGTATAGTACAGATGGAAGCGATGGTTTACGGAAATCCCGTTATAAATACATCACTCCCTACCGGTGTTCCTTTCGTAAGCCCTGACAGGCAGAGCGGACTAACAGTAAAGCCTAAGGATGAAAAGGCGCTTGCAGAAGCGATAAACATACTGGTGCATGACGATAAGCTAAGACTTGAATACGGCAGAAATGCATACAGGATAGTAAGAGAAAAATATGATATGAGTAAGGTTATGGATAAGATCTGCGGAATATACGAAGATTTAACTGATAGGAAGTGAATTAAATTGAAGGCTCTTATAATTGGCGCTGCAGGATTTGTCGGAGGTCATCTTATGAAGCACCTGTCCGCTGACTGCGGTTATCAGGTGTGTGTTACAAAGCTTGCAAATGAGACGATAAGTACTGATGATAAAAACATCAGCGTATATGATCTTGATATACTTGACATGAAGGCTGTATCGGAACTTTTGAGTCAGATAAAACCCGATCAGATCTATCATCTTGCGGCACAGAGCTCTGTCAGACTGTCTTGGGATAAGCCTCAGCTTACAGCAGACATAAATATAAAAGGAACTATAAATGTTCTTGAGGCCGCACGCGGACTTGATTATTCTCCGAGAATTTTACTTGTTGGGTCCGGAGAGGAATACGGCTATGTAAACTCTGATGAAATCCCTATAAATGAAACGGTTCCGCTCAGAGCAGGAAATATATATGCTGTAACAAAGGCATGTCAGGGGATGCTGGGCGAGGTTTATTCGAGAGCATATAATATGGATATAATCATGGTACGTGCATTTAATCATATAGGCCCTGCACAGTCAGATATATTTGTTGTATCGGATTTTTGCAGACAGTCCGTAATGATAGAAAAGAATATGCGTCCGCCTGTAATTATGGTCGGAAATCTTGATGCAAAACGTGATTTTACAGATGTAAGGGATATAGTAAGGGCGTATTCATCACTTATGAAATCAGGAAAATCAGGACAGACATATAACGTAGGAAGCGGAAATGCAGTGAGCATCAGGCATATGCTTGATATGATAATTGAACAGTCATCCGTAAAAATATCTGTAGAAACAGACAAATCAAGACTCCGTCCAAGCGATGTTCCTATAATAGAAGCAGATATTTCAAAGATTACCGGCGACACAGGCTGGAAACCGTCTATCCCGATAAAACAAACAATCAACGACATTCTTGATTACTGGCGGGAAAAAGAAAAGTAACCCCATAAGGTGTCTTGTGACAGAAAAACAAGACACTTTTTTAACCTTGTAAATTAATATATAATAAACTTCATATTGATGAATGTTTAAGAAAGAGGCTTGGGATTTTTTATGAAAGAACTTTATGACTACAGGCAAATGATATACAGTCTTGTAAAAAAAGACCTGAGAGGACGCTATAAAGGCTCAGCTCTTGGATTTCTATGGACATTTGTAAATCCTCTGCTTCAGCTTATGGTCTATACAGTAGTCTTCTCTGTAATACTCAGAACAAATATCGATAAGTATTATCTCCACCTGTTTGTTGCACTGATACCGTGGATTTTCTTTTCAAGTGCCATTACAGGAGGGTCAAGCTCTATTATTGCACAAAAAGACCTTGTAAAAAAAATATACTTTCCACGTGAGGTTATACCGATTGCATACGTTACAAGCTGTTTTGTAAATATGCTGTTATGCTTTATAGTAATATTTATTGTAATAGCTTTTTCCGGTGTGCACTTTAACCTTCTGGCACTTGCATGTCTGCCTGTCATTATGATAGTTGAGTACCTGCTTGCACTTGGAATGGCGATGCTTACGTCAGCCGTAACGGTTTATTTCAGAGACCTTGAGCATATACTCGGAATAGTGACTATGGCATGGATGTATATGACACCTGTAATGTATACAATAGACCTTGTTCCTGAAAGATTCAGAGCAGTATTCGGATTAAATCCTATGACGCCAATTATTCAGGCGTACAGGGATATTCTGTATTTTTCGAGAATGCCGAAAATAGCAACGCTTACAGAGGCATTTGTGCTTGGAATTGTTTTTCTGGGAATAGGTGTGCTGACATTCTCAAAGCTGAAAAAGCATTTTGCGGAGGAACTGTAAATGGAACAGGAAGATGTAATTGTAATAAGCGGCGTCAAAAAAAAATTCAAGGTATTTTACGATAAGGGTCAGAGCTTTAAAGAAAGACTTCTTTTTAGAAACAGAAGTCACTATGAGGAACGTGTTGTTTTAAAGAATATTTCTTTTACCGTAAAAAAAGGTGAGGCCATAGGCCTTGTCGGTCACAACGGCTGTGGAAAAAGCACGATGCTTAAGCTCATGACAAGAATTTTATATCCCGATGCCGGAAAAATAGAAATAAAGGGCAGAGTATCAAGCCTTATTGAGCTCGGTGCAGGATTTCATCCTGATATGAGCGGACGTGAAAATATATACACAAACGCCTCAATATTCGGGCTCAACAAAAAGGAAATTGACAGGCGTATCGACACAATAATAAAATTTTCAGAGCTTGAAGAATTCATTGACAACCCTGTAAGAACATACTCTTCAGGAATGTATATGCGTCTTGCGTTTTCGGTTGCTATTAATGTTGATGCTGATGTTTTACTCATAGACGAGATTCTCGGTGTAGGAGATGTAAGCTTTCAGGCTAAATGCTTTAACAGGCTTCATGAAATAAAGGCAAGCGGAACCACAATAGTAATAGTATCACATTCACTTGGTCAGATCGAACAGATATGTGAGCGCTCTATATGGATAAATGACGGAGAAATACGTGCAGAGGGAAATCCACGCGATATACATCCTATGTATATGGAGTTTATGGGAAATATGCACGCGGCTCCTGCTCCTGCTGCGGAAAGTCCGGACAGACACGGAAACGGAGCGGCAAAAATAACCGGGGTAAAGCTTTTTGATTCTGAAAACAATGAAAACGAAACATTTTCTACAGGCTCAAAGATGGTTATACACGCAGACTATACGTCAGATACCCGGATAAAAGATGCCGTTTTCGGAATAGGAATATACAAGGCTGACGGCCTGCACTGCTACGGAACAAATACAAAAACAGACAGACTGCCGGAATTCGCAATAGACGGCAACGGAAGCTTTGAAATATGCATCGACAGACTAAATCTCCTCCCTGGTGAATACACCATCGATATTTCAATCGAATCAGGCGACGGTATCCCTATCGACCATTACAAAAGTGCCCTGAAATTCAGAACCTTCTCAGCCATCTCCGACTCCGGAACCTCCAGACTCGACCACGAGTGGAAAAGATAAAAAACAGAGGAACCGTGTATAAATTTCAGATGAAATTTATACACGGTTCCTCTTAAGTATATTTATTTTAAGGAGAAAGTTAATTTTGTGGTCCCAAAACTACATTATCCTTCATAATGTACTGCTTCAGATGCGCAAGATCTGCGAGATTTACACTTCCGTCACCGTTTACATCTGCACATTTCCTCTGAGTTTCATCAAATGACATATCACTCAGCAGATAAAGCGATAAATAAGTAAGATCAGTAATATCAACACGGGAATTGCCGTCAGTATCACCATAAATAACAGTGGGTGTGGTCGTAGTAGTCGCTGTAGTTTCCTTTGGAGTTGTAACAACCTCAGGCGGAACCTCAAGACCTTCAATCATTGCATGGTATGCAGGCTTTGCTTTGAAGTTTGCATCAAAAATAAGCGGACTCTGGGTTGCTCTCCAGCTTGTGTCATCTGTTACACCCCATAGTACAACGGCAGATACACTGTCTGAATATTTTACGGCTGCATCCATAATAGCGCGGTACATCTGTGCCTGTTTTTTGAAGCCGGCTTCTGATTTGTCATCTGTTGTTATATCAAGCTCGGTAATCTGTACGTCAAGGCCTGTAGCGGCATATTGTTTAAGTGCATTTTCAAACATTGCTGCAGACGGGAAGCCTACATCAAGATGAGCCTGCATTCCGATACCGTCAATATATCCCTTTGCCTTCAGGTCCTCAGCCATTTTGCAGATAGCCTTTAATTTTCCGTCCATATACTCGTTATAGTCGTTGTAATACAGCTTACATCCTTCCGGAGCATACTGCTTTGCATACTTAAATGCATACTCGATAAATGAGTTATCTCCGAAAACCTTTACCCATGCAGAGCTTCCGCTGTTCTGGTTGTTGGAGCCTGCTGTACGCGGACTTCCGTCATCATTGAAGGCTTCATTTACAACGTCCCATGCATAAAAGTCAACTGTAGGGTATTCCTTTTCAACGAGTTCAAATACATTTTTTATGTAATTTTCCATACGCTCGATCATTTTTTCTTTTGATACCCAGGCGCCGTCGTCCTTAAAGCCTTCCTTAAAGAACCAGTCAGGTGTCTGGCTGTGCCATACAAGACAGTGTCCTCTTACAGGAATGTTGTTGTCACGACAGTAGTTAAGAACGCTTTTTGCAGCTGACAGTGTAACCTGTGGGTTTGTGTCATCACCGTCGTTTTCTTCAACATATGCGAGTGTTGCAGCCCTGTTCAGTACAGAATCAGGCTTCATTTCGTTTCCGAGTGTTATACTTTTGTTAAAATGCTTGTTTACAAGGTCCATAAATGACTTTGATGAAAGGTTCCCAGGGACTATTGCTGTACCTATTTTAAAATATTTTGAGTATACATTACTCAGTGAAGGGATATCCTGTTCAATAGGAATAACAGGTGCGGTTTTCAGCTCAAAGTCATCAACGTATATTTTTGTATTTGCATCTCCTGCTTCAAAGTAAATGTAAACATTTGTCATTTCACTTGTAAAGCTTACCTTTATTTCTTCGAAATTTGCCCATCCGTCTCCGTTATACTGTTTTACATTTGAATAATGTGTCTCGCCGTCTGCATCATCAAACTGCATACTCAGACATATCTGGCTGTACCATTCGCACTTTACCTTGGCACTTACCATATACTCTACTCCTGCCTCGCATTTGTCATCGAGACGGAACTGCGGGCCGTTCCATGATTCAGAACGTTCGCTGACGCACATTGAAGATTTTCCGCTGGAAGCAACCTCTGTCGACTCTGAAAGTACCTCTGTTTCGCCTCTTCCTGAGAACATTTCAATACCTTCTCCGCCTTCAAAGCCGGTTGCAAAAATTATGCCGGAATCAGCTTCTGCATCTGCTGTATATTCCGGTACAATGAATGAAGCTACGCTGCAGAGCATAGCAACGCTTACTATCCCCGCAATGATTTTTTTTGATTTTAAGCTTTTCATTTTAACCTCCTGATATAATAAAAGAACTAACGTATGTGTGTGGGTTTTTAGCATAATAACCTTAAAATATAACATAATCTTTAACTAATTATAACATGCTACAAATTATAATGCAATGTAATATTTTTTTTATTACAGGTAAAAATTTTACTAATGTAAAAAAAGTACTTAATATTATAGCTCAATTTTTAAAAAAATTGCAGAGTCTGAACCCTTGTAAAACCATATAGCTTTTTTCACAAGTGAAAGCAATATATCCGAAGGTCCAGGTCGACTGGAAAGCCCGGTCGATTCGCGCTGAATCGAAACCCCTGCTAAACGGTTAATTTTAATTAATTACCTAAATCCGCAAAATTCATAAATCAAAAACCTT
>JAEWXO010000007.1 GCA_023458875.1 Bacillota bacterium
TCTTCAGGATTTACTGACTGGAACTTTACTTCTGCTTGCGGTTGTGTTACCGGTGCTTTTGGTTCAGGTTCTGTCTGTACTGCCTTTGGATTTGCTTTTTCTTCAGGATTTACTGACTGGAACTTCACTTCTGCTTCCGGCTGTGTAACCGCTGCTTTTGGTTCCGGTTCTGTCTGTACTGCCTTTGGATTTGCTTTTTCTTCAGGATTTACTGACTGGAACTTTACTTCTGCATCTGGTTGTACGCTGACTGCTCCAAAGCCTGACCAGTTTATATCCGTACTTATCAGTGAAGTATTAATTTTATTTTCTGAATGAATACCTACCTCTGATACTTCGGAATTATCCGGTACAGAATATGAATTATACTGAAATTGAGAATACGCAAAATATAAATCAGATGCCAGACCAATTTGTGTCTGATTAGTCATGCTGTCATTAGCTGATGTTGAAGGTGTTTTTACTTTTATGTCCAGGTTATTATAATATGATTTTTTACTGTCAGGACTAATAGTTTTTTCAGGTGAATCGCTTTCCTGTAAACTGTTGGTTTTAATTTTATAATCTTTAATTATATCTGATCTTAAACCTTCAGAGTTTACAGGCCCGGTACTTTCACGTTTTATAGGTCCAGTACTTTTAGGCTTAATACTTTGAGGATCTTCCTGGCTATTTACACTTTTATCCCCCAAGATTTCATTTACATACTTTTCAGTATGCTTGTTCTGTACAATAGTATTTTCATATGAAACCGCTTGTTGATTTTCAGCGTCAGATAAGAAACAGATCTGTATTTTCCCCAAATCTTCTCTGTTCAATTCACTTAACTGCACATCAGAAGCATCTACGTCTGATTTTTTGGGATTTACCAGTTCATTGCTTAGCTGAATTACACATTCTTTATTATTAATACCGGCAACTCCCTGTGAAAACAGTGACTGCAGAACTGCATCCGTCATTTTAACTGCTGCCGTAGTACCGGGAATATTGGTATTTAACTCTCCTTCAACCGACTTCTGTTGTAACGCATCAATAAATCCTGCATCAGCCATAACATTTTTCAGCCCGTCTGTACCTGACTTTACACCCTGAACCAGACATTGACTTATATCAAATGACATATCACTGACTCTCTTCATTTTTTTCACCTCCTTTCAAGTATGATCTATAATTAACTGAAAATAAATTTCATAGATAAATTCTATTCTTTAATATTTAGTGCATAAACATCTTCTTTGTTCTTAATGAGCTTAAATGATAAAAATTCTTCTATCACACGTTCATTTTCCCTGTCAAGAAGATATAAATACTCTGATTTCTGATTTTCTTCAAGCTTATCAAGACCTGAAACCTCTTGAGAAATCTTTACAACCACCTTGCGTTGTTTTTCAATCAGACTGTCCAGTACATCCATCTGTATTCTTAACTGTGACTGTTCGCGGCGTACGGCTTCCTTTTTCATCTCATAAATCTGAATTTCTCTTACACTTATGCCGACACGCATGTCATTGTCAGATGACAGACACAGAGCTCTGATTTCATCATTGAGTTCATTATACCTTGCTTCAAGCTCATTATATTCAGAATACAGACTCAGCAGATAGTTTTTTTCCCTTTCCTTCATCTGTCTCTTATAATCTCTCATTTTCTTCAATGGAAATATAAATTTTTTCATTTAAAATTCCTTCCATTTATTTTACAATATTAAGCATATTTGCAATTGTTTCATCCATTGTATAGCGCTTGTCAACCGGTTGCTGTAAAAATTTATTTATCGCATCAATGCGGTTAATTGCGTAATCAAGCTCCGGATTACTTCCTGCTTTATATGCACCAATTGAAATCAGATCCTGATTTTCCTGATATATAGACATTATCTTTCTTATCTGACCGGCTACTTTTTTCTGATCCGGAGGGGCTATCTCTGACATAAGACGGCTGATACTCGCAAGAACGTCAATTGCCGGATAATGATTCTTCATTGCTATTTTTCTTGATAACATTATGTGACCGTCAATGATACCTCTTACAGTATCGGAAATAGGTTCATTTGAATCATCACCCTCTACAAGAACTGTAAAAATACCGGTGATTGAACCCTTTTCAAAATTTCCGCAGCGCTCAAGAAGCTTTGGAAGCGATGCATAAATTGACGGTGTGTAACCCCTTGCTATCGGAGGTTCTCCTATACTGAGGCCTATTTCTCTCTCTGCCATACAAAAACGGGTAAGTGAATCCATCATTAAAAGAACATCCTTACCCTGATCCTTAAAGTACTCGGCAATAGTCGTTGCAGTCTGAGCACATTTTGATCTGAGCATTGCAGGCTGGTCTGAAGTAGCAACAACCAGTACACTTCGTTTTATACCTTCAGGACCAAGATCCTTATTTATAAATTCCATAAGCTCTCGTCCACGTTCTCCTACAAGTGCAATAACGTTGACGTCTGCTTTGATATTTCGTGCTATCATACCCATAAGAGTACTTTTACCTACACCACTTCCGGCGAATATGCCCATTCTTTGTCCTTTGCCGATAGTGAGCATTCCGTCTATGGCCTTTACTCCAAATTCAATCGGTTCCCTTATTGGCGGCCTTTTCATAGGATTTGCCGGTGTTCCGTTTATAGTGTAATACAGATCAGACTCTATTTCGCCTTTTCCGTCAATAGGATTTCCAAGTGCATCAACTGTACGTCCTATAAGACTTTCACTCATTTTTACTCTGAGCTTCTGACTTGTATTGCTCACGAAGCTTCCGTATCCTATTCCCTCTATATCCTCATACGGCATAAGAAGAACTTTATTGTTTTTAAAGCCAACTACTTCCGATAAAATGTTTTTTCTTTTTTTACCTACTACTGATATATTACATACGTCACCGATATTACATGACATCCCTGAAGCTTCGACTGTAAGTCCGACAATCTGCTCTATTTTTCCAAGAATCGTATAAAAGTTATTTAATTTCAAACTACGTCTGAGTTTCGCCTGACTTAACATATTCTCCTTCATATTCTTCATCACTGTCCTTGTATTTACTGAAATATTCACGTATATTTTCTATCTGAGTAAGAACAGAAGCAACAATGACACCTTCTGCTGTATGAACAACACATGTTCCCTTAGGTGCATCACGCCTCAGCTCAACCTCGATGTTCTGTGACGGTCTTCCTTCAGAAAGGGAATTTTCCAATGTAGATGCTATGTTTTTTAATTTATCTGATATCTCAACTTTTATCCACTTTGCATCACGTATAGACTTTATAGCACTTTTAACCATTGAGAATATCATCTTGTCATCTTCATCAAGCTTCTGACATACAATTTTTTCTGCAATATCAATAGCAAGTGATTTAAGTTCTTTTGAATATATGTTGAAATATTCTTCTTGTGAACTCTTAAGCTCTTCAAGCAGATTTTCCAGTTTACTCATATATGAATTAAGTTCATCTGCTTTAGCTTCAATTCCCTTCCGGAATCCATCATCATACGCATTTTTGCATATTTCATCTGACTTTTTATGAGCCTGATTAATACATTCATCGTATTCCTTTTTTGCATTCTCTTTTATTGCAGAAGCTTCCATCTCAGCCTGTTTAAGAATTGCATCTTTTTCTATAAGCAATTTTTCTCGTTCTGCCTGTAAATATTTTTCATTATCTTTTTTCATCTGTTCAAGAATATGATCATATTTTTCTGTATTATCTTCATTTTTAGGTTCAGGTAATGATTTGGTAGGTATGCTGATAACACAGTCAGGTATTTTAACTGCCTCTTCAATTTTTATAACATTTTCTGATTTAAAAATCCGATGCAATCAATTCACTTCCTCTGATTTTCAAATTATAACGCCTTATCTGTTAATTAACACTTAAAAATATGTATCCGGATGTATAGGCTACTCCTTCATCAATGAACGGATAAGGGCTGCAGCAATTTCAGGGTTTTTAAGTGCAAAATCCTTAACTTCATTTGCTGTTGCTGCAGACTGTCCTGAACGGTTCTTTGCTTCTTCTTCAATGCTCCTTCGCATTCTGTCTTCTTCAATGGATTTTTTCATTCTTTCAATCTGAGCCTTACTTTCTGCTCTTGCCTGTGCAACCTTTCTCTTAGCTCTTCTGTTTATAATTACTATAACAGTTATAACAAGAACAAGTACAAGCACTGAAGCCATTATAAATAAGTATCTGAACAGTTTTCTCTTAAGCAGATTTGCAAGAGGAGATGTGCTCTGCTTTTCATCATCACCAACCGGTACAACTCCTTCTGCCAGCTTAGACAGAACAGTTATTTTTTCTTCGTCAATGTTTGTAGCATTTTTTACAAGTCGTGTCAGATCAATTCTGTCTTCTTCAGTAAGCTTTCCTGACGGTGTGGTAACAACAACTGAAATACTTGCGTCTGTAATAGCGCCCTGGGCCTTTACGGTCTGGGTCAGCATATAACCTATATCCCATTCCGTATTTCTTTCATATTCAGGTGTATTTTCGCTGTTTAAATCATCTTCAAGATTCCCGTAATTAGGAATATCCGTGTTATTCTCTTCGCCGACAACACCACCGTTATCAACTACACCATCTGTTTTATATTTTATATCCTGTGTCTTTTTTACACCTTCACCATTATCATCTGTCAGGAGTTCTTTGACTTCCTGTGTTATCTTATCATAGTCAACTGTTACTGAAGCTACGGCAATTACTCCGCCTGCTCCGTAAATAGGAGATAAAATCTTTTCAGCATTTTTCTCATATTGATTTTTTATTATATTTACATAATTGATGCGGTCTTCCTGGTCATATTCTTCTTCTTCATTTTCATCAGCACCAAAAAGCTCTTTTCCTGAAGATGCATCAACTACGGTTACATCCTCTGGTTTTATCTGCTGAGCACTGTATGCAACGATGTTTTTTATTGCATTGACCTGTTCTCCTTTAAATGAACCGGGATCAGAAAGTGTAAGCATTACACTTGCAGTGGCCTTGTCCTCTTCTTCCTGCCATACATAGTTTTTTGTTTCCGGAAGACTAATTGTAACTATAGCTCCCTTTACACCGTCTATTCTTTTAATTGTGGTCTGAATTCTGTCCTGAAGTTCAAAACGCAGGGTCTGTTTCTTTTCAAATTCACTCATTGTCATGCTTAAATTATCAAAAAACGTTCCATACGAAGGTGTGGACTGAGGATATCCCATATCAGCAAGCTTATATACAAGAGAATCCCATTGATCTTCAGGTACTTCAATCTCACCGTTGGAATTGAGTTTGGTTTCAACCCCCATATTCTGCAGTTCAAGATAGACCTCTGTTGATTCTTCATTTGTCATGCCCGGAAATAAGACTATCCAACCATCCGAAGAGTTAAGTACAACGGTAAATACTATTGCAGCAACCAGAATTGCTCCGGCTCCGGAAATAATGATGATTTTAATTTTTTTGCTTAGTCCTTTCCAGACCGACTTTATTTTTTCCCATATATTCTTTATTTTATCTTTCATTTAAATAATCATACTCCACATTAAGCTCTCACATTTTTTAATATATTCTGCAGATATACATTCTGACTAATGTAATTTAATTTTTTTACATCAGGAGTAATTAAAGCTGTTTTCGGAAAATGATAAAAAAATTAATTTTCTTTGAATCTGTCATGTTCCGTACAGCCTTTTAAGGTTATATCTGCATCTGCATTATTTCCTTGTATGCATTAACTGCACGTGTTGTAAGCTGCACTGTTGTTTCTATTGCAACAGATGCCTTTGTCGCATCAATCATTGCACCTTCAATATCATCTGTTTTTCCCATAGATACTGCATAAGCACTGTCAAGCGATGTCTGTTCGAGATTTTTTACGTCCTGTATTTTCTGCTTAAGAGTATCTGCAAATGAACCTGTAGTATTTTTTATACCTGAGACTGTCGATATATCACCTGTTTTAACATTTTTTATTTCAGACAGAGACGGCATTTGTGTAAGTGGAACTATAAATGTTGTATCAATCATATTTTCTCATATCCTTTTTTTATTTATCTTCCGATTTCCAAAGCCTTTGAAGCCATTGCTTTTATAACGCTGAGTGCTGAAACATTTGCCTCGTAAACTCTTGAAGCCTCCATGAGATCAAGCTGTTCCTCGGTATTGTTTACATTTGGGTAATATATGTATCCGTCTTCATCAGCCTGGGGATTTTCAGGGTCATATACCGGTCTGAAATCTTCCTGGCTTTCATCAATTCTTTTTATACGGACTCCACCACCTGAAACAGAATCAAGCGTTTCACTGAAAGTAGGCTTTCTTTCTTCAAAAATAACCTGTTTTCTTCTGTAAGGGTCTTTTCCGTCTGTTCCGATTGTATTTTGATTTGCTATGTTCTGAAGAATAACGTTTGATCTGAACCTTTCCGCAGTCAAAGCGGAGCCTGTTATATTAAGCGCGTTTAAAAATGCCATTTTTACCCCACCTTTTTATCACTTAAAATTTGCATTTGTCATTACATACCTTGTGTCGGAAATTACCGAATTCATTTTTTGAATTATAGCCGCTGACTGGATATATGCTCTGTATAATTCAAGGTTTTCTGATTCTACATCTACGTTGTTTCCGTCGATCAGTACTTCTGTCTCATCACGTTGTCCGACTGTAGCTTCAAATCTGTACTTGTTATTGTGCTCCATAGAATTTTCAAGTGCATTTTCAAATGAAAATGTTCTGACCTTGTAGTCCGGAGTGTCAATATTTGCGATATTCTGTGTATGTACCTGCTGCTTTAATGACATAGCTTTTATGCCGCTTTCCATTGCCTTAAACTGAAGTGAATCTAAAACCAAAACCCATCCCTCCCAAATTTAGCTATTTGACCAACATATACCAAACATTTTTAACAAATATTATGATTATATTATTATACAACAATAGAACCTAAATTTCAAGTTAATTATATAAATTTAGACGAATTTATATTAAAAAATTATATTAAATCTGAGACAAAGCCATATTTGTATCAGATTTATTCTTTTATATCATTTTCCAATAATATGCCGTGTACGGTGAAAGCTGGCTTCCGTTTGCAAATTCATGCATATTTCCGCTTATCATATCTACAGCTTTTTCTCCGCCTACATCAAAATGTGCAGTATAAGGTTCACTGTCAGCATTTATAGCGACAAGTATACGTTCGCCATCAGCATTTCGTTCAAAAATGCACTGTTTATTTGTAATATGTACAATTCTGAAGCCTCCATAACAAAGTGCGCGGCTATCTTTATGAGCTGAAGCAAGAACTGATATCCATTCTGTAAGAGAATTCTCAACCGGTTCCTCAAAGCTTACTCTCAGTGCAGGGTCTCCTTCACTTTTGCTTGCCTTTGTACCCCATTCACTTCCATAATAAATGCATGGTATTCCCGGCATACCAAACATAAGTGCATATATAAGAGGAAGATGCTCCTGATTTGTAAGCTGGCTTGAAATTCGTGAAACATCATGATTATCAACAAAGGACAAAAGATGCATTCCCCTGTACCTGCACCAATCCTCCGGTCCGAACTGATTCTTCAGTGAATGGCATATTTCAAACATATTCATACTGTTAAAGCTTGAATAAAGTCCTTTATAGCATTCATAATTTGTTGCGCTGTGCAGCATGCTGTCATTTACAAACATACTGTAATCTCCGTGCAGCAGCTCACCTATTAATACAAAATCAGGCTTTGTCTGATCACATGTTGCTCTTAATCTTTTAATGAATTCGCGGTCAAGACAGTATGCGACGTCAAGACGAAGTCCGTCAATGTTAAATTCATCTATCCATCCTTTTATACATTTAAAAATATGTTCTATTACATTTTCGTTTCTGAGATTAAGCTTTACAAGATCAAAACAGCCCTCCCAGCCCTCGTACCATAGTCCGTCATTATAATTTGAATTTCCTGAGAAATTTATAAAGAACCAATCCTTGTACTGTGAATTCTCGCGGTTCTTAAGAACATCCTGAAAGGCCCAGAAGCCTCTTCCTACATGATTAAAAACACCGTCAAGAACTACTTTTATATCATTATCATGAAGCTCACAGCACAGCTTTGCAAAATCATCGTTTGTTCCAAGTCTTGTGTCTATCTTTGTATAGTCACGTGTATTGTAACCATGAGTATCTGACTCAAAAACAGGTGAAAAATAAATTGCATTACATCCTGTCTTTTTAATATGCGGTATCCACTCTGAAACCTTCAGAATATTTTCTGCAACAATACCATCATTTTCAAATGACGCTCCGCAGAATCCCAATGGATAAATCTGATAAAAAACACTTTCGTATGCCCACATCTTCAAATCCCCTTTATAAATATAGTAATATAATATGACAATAAGTAAACTCCCTGACATTTTTAAAGCAGCTTTTATTTTAACCGACATTGTTCCAAAAAAGTAAATTCCAAGGAGCATATTTTATTTTTTTGTGGAAAGCAACATTTTAAAGCATATTTTTTTAGTATTATTTTATATTATATCTTATTTGTGATACAATATCAATACATTTTGAATTATTTAGTTACTTTTAATAAAAAAAATACGATTTATAATGCAAGATGTCATCTTGTATTACAAATCGTATTTTAAAACAAAAAGGCGGACTATAATATGGTCCGCCTTCGAGTCTGCTTTATAAAAGCCCCAATTAATATTTGCGTTTACGAGCTGCTTCGGACTTCTTTTTACGTTTTACCGAAGGCTTTTCGTAGTGCTCTCTCTTACGAACCTCAGCGATAACGCCATCCTTTGCGCATGATCTCTTGAAGCGCTTAAGTGCTGTATCTAAAGATTCATTTTTTCCAACACGAACTTCTGCCATTTTATTCCCTCCCTTTGCCGCTAAGACAGAGGTTTATACTAAACCATTTGTAATCTGTAAGCAATCACAAATGTCAGTCGTCAAAATCAAATATCTCCTCTGCGAATAATGTAGCATCATTATTTAATTGATATATGTTGAATATCAGTTAATAGCTAAACTAAAATCGCCAATAATTCGTATGAATAACATGTTCTCATTTTACCATATTAACAAGTAAGTTGTCAAGACAAATTTCAATTTAAATGGTATTTTGTTATCTTGCAACAAAATTAACAAGTTTATTTGGTACATATATCTGTTTTAAAATAGTCTTTCCGGTTAAAGCTTCTGCAACTTTCCCGTCTTCAAGTGCTATTTTAAATATATCTTCTTTTGTTGAATCAGCAGGAACCATAATTTTTGATTTTAGCTTTCCGTTTATCTGAAGAACAATTTCAATTGTTGAATCCATACAAAGTGAGTCATCATATTTTACCCATGCCTGATCATGAATATATCCTTCATATCCGCATGCTGTATAGAGCTCTTCAGTTATATGAGGCGCAAAAGGATTAAGCATTATCAGAAAATCTTTGAATTCTCTGCGATTTATACTTCCTGCATCTGCAATATCATTAAGAAGTGCCATCATTGCTGCTATGGCTGTATTAAATTTAAGTGACTCTATATCTTCTGATACCTTTTTTATTGTTTTATGGAATGAAGACATAAGCTCATTTCTGTACTCATCACCGTCGATTATATTTTCCTGAAGTGACCAGATTCTTTCAAGGAATCTCTTACAGCCTTTTATACTTGAATTGCTCCACGGAGCTGTTTTCTCAAAGTCACCTATAAACATTTCATAAAGCCTTAATGTGTCTGCACCGTATTCTGCGATTACATCATCAGGATTTATAACGTTTCCTCTTGACTTGGACATTTTTTCACCGTTTTCTCCAAGTATGAATCCGTGACTTGTACGTCTCTCGTATGGTTCTTTTTGTGTTGTTACACCTATATCATACAGGAACTTGTGCCAGAAACGTGAATAAAGGAGATGAAGTGTTGTGTGCTCCATGCCTCCGTTGTACCAGTCAACAGGCATCCAGTAATCAATAGCTTCCTTTGAAGCAAGCTTATTTTCATTATGCGGATCACAGTAACGTAAAAAATACCATGATGAGCCTGCCCACTGAGGCATTGTATCTGTTTCGCGCTTTGCAGGTCCTCCGCAATGAGGACATGTAGTATTTATAAAGCTTTCGAGTGTTGAAAGCGGGCTTTCTCCGTTATCAGTAGGCATATAGCTGTCTACCTCAGGCAATGTCAGCGGAAGCTCACTTTCGGGAATTGCCACATAACCACATTTGTCACAGTGAACTATAGGAATAGGTTCACCCCAGTATCTTTGTCTTGAGAATACCCAGTCCCTGAGCTTGTAGTTTACCTTCGGTGTTCCTTTGCCTGTCTGCTCAAGCCATTCTTTTATTTTGATTTTTGCTTCTTCAACTGAAAGTCCGTCAAGGAAATCACTGTTTACCATAACTCCTGTCTGACAGTCGGTAAATGCTTCTTCTTCAACATTTCCTCCCTTTACAACTTCAATAACAGGGAGTCCGAATACCTTTGCAAATTCGTAATCTCTTGTATCATGCGCAGGAACTGCCATAATAGCGCCTGTACCGTATGTCATAAGAACGTAGTCGGAAATGAATATCGGGATTTCTTTTTCATTTACCGGATTTACCGCCATAACACCTTCAAGTCTGACTCCTGTTTTTTCTTTTACTATTTCAGTTCTTTCAAAGTCGGATTTTTTTGCTGCCTTTTCCTGATAAGCCTTTATCTCGTCATTGTTTTTAAGAACGCCTTCCCATTTTTTAATGAGTGGGTGTTCCGGAGAAATAACCATATATGTTGCACCGAATAATGTATCCGGGCGTGTAGTGTAAACAGTCAGCTTATCACCTGTAGTAGCAGTGAAATCAACCTCTGCACCCGTTGAACGACCTATCCAGTTTGTCTGTGTTGCCTTTATTCTTTCAAGATAATTTACTTCTGACAAATCGTCAAGAAGTCTCTGAGCATATTCAGTGATTTTAAGCATCCACTGGGACTTTACTTTTCTTATTACTTCCCCGCCGCATCTCTCACAGACACCGCCGACAACTTCTTCGTTTGCAAGAACGACTTTACATGATGTACACCAGTTTACTGCCATTTCTTTTTTATAAGCAAGGCCTTTTTTAAACATCTGAAGGAATATCCACTGTGTCCATTTGAAATAATCCTTGTCTGTAGTATTTACTTCTCTGTCCCAGTCAAATGAAAGACCGAGTGCCTTAAGCTGACCTTTGAATCTTTCAATGTTTTTCTGTGTTACTATTGCAGGATGAATTTTGTTTTTAATCGCATAATTTTCTGTAGGAAGACCAAATGCGTCCCAGCCCATTGGAAAAAGAACATTATAACCCTCAAGACGTCTTTTTCTTGATACAATATCCATTGCTGTATACGGACGCGGATGTCCTATATGAAGACCCTGTCCTGAAGGATACGGAAACTCTACAAGTGCATAGAATTTTGGCTTTGTATAATCCTTTTCAGCTCTGAAGCAATTTTTATCATCCCAAATTTTCTGCCATTTTGATTCGATAGCAGTAAAATCATATCTGCTCATTAACAATAAACTCCTTTAAAGATATTTTTAAAAACCTTGCTGTATGTAGGCAGAGTAACCTGCATAATAAGATTTTTTACTCTGCTTTTTTAATAGATCAGTCTAAAAATTCAGAAATATCAACATGCTCACCATCGGCCCAAAGGCGTTCAAGTTTATAAAAATCTCTTGTTTCTTTATAAAATACATGAACGATAATATCAGAATAATCGATGATTATCCAGTTTGAACCGTTATGTCCTTCTTTTCTGGCAGGCTTTACACCTTCCTGTGAAAGAACATATTCAACCTCATCTGCCAGAGTTTTTGTATGTGTGGTGCTTGTACCGTTAGCAATAACAAAATAATCTGTAAGTATCGTCAGATCTTTTATTCCCAGAACTTCAATATTTTCTGCTTTTTTAGAATCAAGTATCTTTACAATTTTTTGTATTTTTTCTTTTATTTCCATAAATTTCATTCATCCTTTTCTGATTAATCAAAATAGTAAATATTGTGCGTTAGTCTTTTTTAGGATTTCTAGGAACAGATGGTGTGTTTCCGCTTAAAATATCATCAAAATTACTTATATCATCATCATAGTAACTAGTAGTATTCATTACTTCGTTTATATTAAGCTCATCGGCTGTCATTTCTTTCTGATATGGTCTGAAAATCTCGTTTAGCATATCTACAGTCTGTTCTTCATGAATTGACCAGCCCCAGTATTCGTTTATAACGCCAGGTTCGAGAGATTCCCCCGGTACCATTCTTACTGTTACATTTTCCATAGGTACAGTCTGTGCAAAGTCAGATAAAATTCCTATTTCACTCATATCAAGGTCTGACATAAGGTATTCTTTAAGTGTCGGATATACTTTTAAAATTTTCATAGTACCGAGATCCTTTATCTTCTGCATAGCAGCAGCAAGGAATACTCTCTGTGCTTTTACTCGGCCTATATCACCCTCAAGATAGTCATGGCGGAATCTTACAAACCACTCTGACTGCTCACCGGTAAGTGTCTGCTGTCCTGCATAAATAATCTTATCTGCTTCGTATATTACATCCTCCGGAACATTTATCGGAATTCCGTTTATAGCATCAACAACAGGTGCGATGTTATTACAGTTTATTGCTATATAGCTGTCAATCGGTATTCCGAACATATCACGTACACAGCTTACAACCTTATTTACAGAAGAACCTTCTCCTGTTCCCTCTGAATAAACACTGTTTATTTTTCCTGTTGATGCATTTGTAAACTGAGGTCCTACATAACAGTCTCTCGGAATCTGAAGAATGTTTATTTTTGCTGCATTAAGATCAAATACAAAAAGAATCATTACATCTGTATTGAGCTCTTCCTCGTCCATACCAAGAGCAAGAACAGTATACTGTCCTTCAATGTACTGGTTAAGATCGAGTCCGTCATAAATAGAACCTGCATCCATTGGTTTTAAAATATAGCTGTTTGTATCTTCAAGAAGCTCGCCCTGTTTTCCGACAAATGGCTTTTGCGCTGAAATTATTGACTTTACAATAGAACTTACAAGAAAAAAAGCGACTACAAACGTAATTAAAAGCAAGAAAAAGTCTCTCAGAATTCTTCTTTTTTTATTCTTAATCATAATTTATTTCCTTTCCTGATTATGTTTACTTTCAACATAAAGATACTGGTTATAAGCCTCTATGGTATACTCCGGAATAAGTCCTCTTTTCTCTATAACCGACTGCATAGAGAATATAACGGCTTCAAGCATTGTTTTATCCAGACTCTGATATGCAAGCTTCCGGAACTTTTTCACATCCTTATAGGTACGGTCTGCTGATATAAGATCACCTATATAGACGATTTCCTCAAGCTTTGTCATACCTGCTCTCGCAACTGTATGAAAACGAACGGCATTTATTATATCCATGTCATTTATCTTCATATCATCCTTTACAAATCCGGCACCTGCTATGGCATGCCATAATGCCTTTGTTTCAAGTTCAGCCCTTGAAATTGCAAGGTTGCTGTCAACAGCCTTATTTTTAAGCTCATCTGCCGGCAGCTCTTTACATATATCATGAACCAGTCCTGCAAAATACGCTTTTTCCTCATCCGAATCGTATCTTTGTGCAAGATGTCTGCACTCATCTGCGACATTTAGTGAATGAATGTATCTTTTCTCAGACAAACGAGCCCGTAAAAGCTCTTTAGCATTGTCAACACTGTACAATAAATATCACCAACCTGCTATTTATACAAATTATTTAATCTTATATATTGTACTACTTTTTCAGGCAAATAGCAAGAAAATTTTTCATCCCTTTTAATTTTTTCACGTATTTCAGTTGATGAAATAACGTACGGAGCAGAATCTATTATTTTGATATTACCGTATTTTTTCAGAAAATCAGCTTTTTTTTCAAGGATTTCTCTGTCATCATTTTCGCGCGATACAACCGCCAGATCCACTGTTTTTAAAATATCCTGATATCTGTACCAGCTGTCAAAGCTCAGGAGCATATCGCTTCCTATAAGCATAAATATCCTCTCTGACGGAAAAAGCTCTCTGAAATACTCAGCTGTATAAACGGAATAACTTTTCCCCGGTCGTGTAAGCTCATAGTCACTTACCTGAAACTTCTGTATTCCGGATACTGCAAGGCTGCACATTTTAAATCTGTCATCATTTGAGCATAAGTTCTCTGAAGCTTTATGCGGCGGTATGTTCGACGGAATAAATATCAGTCGGGAAAGTTCAAGCTCACGTAACGCCATATTTGCAAGATGCATATGTCCGTTATGAATAGGATTGAAAGTGCCTCCGAAAATTCCTATTGATGACATATCAGAAATTTATATCGAGAACAGGATCTTTTCTGTTTCTTTTAAAAAGAACAAATCTGCTTCCTATTACATTAACCACTTCTGATTCTGTTCTTTCTGCAATTTCGGCTGCAACCTCCCTGATATCAAGAGAGCAGTTATCAAGGACTCTTAATTTTATTAATTCTCTTGCCCTTAATGCATCGTTTACCTGTGTAATCAGTGTATCCTGTATTCCTGACTTGCCTATCTGAAATATTGTTTCGTACGTGCTTGCTATTCCTCTGAGAGTTGCTCTTTGTTTACTTGTAAGCATATTATCAATCCTTTTTGTTTTTATGTTTTAATAAATCTGAAAGCTTTCTTAATGCGTCTGATCTGTGACTGACAGCATTTTTCTCATGACTGTCCATCTGGGCAAATGATCTGTCTCCGTAAATAAATACAGGATCATACCCAAAGCCGTTTTCACCTTCAGGTTTTTCACCTATAAATCCTTCGCATGTGCCTCTTATTATTGTTTTTTTGCCGTCTGAGTCAATATAGTATATAACACATACAAATCTTGCTGTTCTTTTTTCCTTTTCCACTCCGTCAAGCTCACTGAGCAGCTTCAGGCAGCGATCTTCATCTGTGGCATTCTCGCCTGCATACCTGTGTGAAAACACCCCCGGTGCTCCGTTTAAAAAATCCACCTCAAGACCGCTGTCATCTGAAATAACAGCTGTACGATTAAGCCTGTAAATCGCCTCTGCCTTGAGTGCGGCATTTTCTTCAAATGTTGTGCCTGTTTCATCAACCTCTATATTTATTCCTGCTTCGGACTGTGAAATAATATCATAACCCAGAGGCTTAAGAATATTACTTATTTCATCAAGCTTATGTCTATTGTTGGATGCCAGTATTATTTTCATAAACAGACCTACTTCTTATCCTTATTTTTGTTTTTCTTATTTTTAAACCATCCGAATCCGAATTTTTTCTTCTTTTCATCATTTTCTTCTGATTCGTTTTCCGTTTCAGCCATATCATCATCTTCAGCCTGTTCATTAACTGAGGATGTGTCTGATATTTCTTCTTTTACAGAATCATCTGAAGCATTTTTATTCTGACTGTCTTCAGATACATCCGTATACTCCTTATCACTTAAAGGCTCTGATGTATTCTCTGAATCGCTGTCACTATCTGTTGCTTCCTCAATGACCTGTACCTGAACAGGTTCCTCTGCCGTTTCATTCACCGCTTCAGTCTCAACAGCTTCGTCTGATGCTTCCTCTTCAGCTTCTGTCTGAACTGATTCTTCGTCAGCTTTTATTTCAGAAATAAAATCTTCGTTTTCATTTTTCGTTTCGTCTGCAGTTTCAGCCTCTGAATCCTGATCATCCTCATATTCATCTTCCTCAATGCTTAATACATCATCGCCGAACAATGCATTGACAAAATCAGCACTTTCAAATTCCTGAAGATCGTCAATTTTTTCTCCCAGACCTACAAGCTTTACAGGAATATCAAGCTCATTTTTTATAGAAATAACTATTCCACCCTTTGCTGTACCGTCAAGCTTTGTAAGAACTATTCCTGTGATATCAGCAACCTCTTTGAAAAGTCTGGCCTGATTTACAGCGTTCTGTCCTGTTGTTGCATCAAGCACAAGCAGTATTTCTCTTGCACAGTCCTGTGCCTGCTGTGTAATAATCCTGTTTATTTTAGCAAGCTCTTCCATAAGATTTTTCTTGTTATGAAGTCTTCCCGCAGTATCGATAATAACTACATCACAATCTCTTGCCTTTGCAGCTGTTACAGCATCAAATACGACTGCTGCTGCATCAGAACCCTCGCTGTGCTTTACTATATCGACCCCTGCACGGTCAGTCCACACCTGAAGCTGATCAATTGCTGCTGCACGGAATGTATCAGCTGCTGCAACAAGAACCTTTTTACCGTCCTTTTTAAGCTTATAGCAGAGCTTTCCTATCGTTGTTGTTTTGCCTGCTCCGTTTACACCTATTACCATTATAACAGAAGGTGTGGTGGAAAGGTCAAGCTTTATATCATCTCCCATCATCTGTGCGACTATTTCATGAATAATATGCATGATTTCAGACGGATCTGTAATGCCGCGCTCTTTTATCTTTTTTCTTAATTCCTCACAAATGGCTACAGATGTTTCGACACCTACATCGCTCATTATGAGCGTTTCTTCAAGCTGTTCAAAAAGATCCTCGTCTATTTTTGTAAATGAATTCAACAGCAGCTCTATTTTTGATACCATCTGCTGCTTTGTTTTCAGAAGACCTTTTTTTATTTTACTGAATAGTCCCATGAAAAATCCTCCTGTATATTAATTTATGAAATTACTGAATCTCCTCAGGTATATCAACCTGATTCATTTTCAGAAGCTTGGAAACACCGTTCTGCTGCATGGTAACACCGTAAAGAACATTTGCAAGCTCCATCGTTCCCCGTCTGTGCGTTACAAGAATAAACTGGGTTGTATTTATGAAATTATTCAGATACATTGCGTATTTTCTTACATTTACTTCATCAAGTGCTGCGTCTATTTCATCCAGAATACAAAAAGGCGCAGGTTTTATCTTAAGTATGGCAAAATATATTGCAATAGCAACAAATGCCTGTTCTCCTCCTGAAAGTGAAATCAGGTTTTTAATAACCTTTCCGGGTGGTGCAACAATTATTTCTATTCCTGATTCCAGAATATTTTCCGGATCTGTAAGTACAAGCTCTGCTTTTCCGCCTCCGAAAAGCTCTGCAAATATCGTTTTGAAATTTTCATTTATCTTTACGAAATTTTCCGCAAAGATTCTCTGCATATCAACAGTAAGATTATTTATAAGTCCCTCGAGTTCTTTTTTTGAAAGCTCAACATCAGAAAGCTGTGTTGATAAAAATTCGTATCTTTGTGATACTTCTTTGTATTCTTCTATTGCGGAAACATTTATGTTCCCTAATGATTTTATTGCGGTTTTTATCTGATTTAAATTTTTTTGTGCCTCAACGGCATTTTTAATCTCTACCGTTATTTTTTCTGCTTCCGAGCGTGTCAGCTCATAGCTCTCCCACATCTGACTGACTATGAGATCATAGTCGCGCTGCATTGTAATCTTTTTTTCATCAAGGCGTGATATTTCACGTGATATGCGTTCCTTATCATCATTTATTGATTTCAGTCCGGCTCTCATTGCGGTTATTGACTGCTCGTATTCGTTGTGGAGAGATGAAGCTTCTTTTATATCATCCCTGTATCGTGCCATTTTTTGCGTATATTCTTCAAGTAAAATTCTGTTTTCCTGTATCTTATCATTTTTAAGGGCAATTATCTGCTGCTGCTGTTTTAGCTGATCGTCAAGCTGCTTTGTGTTTTCGGATATTCCTGCAACTGATTCATAAGTCTGCTTTATCTCAAGCTCAACAGCCTCAATATCCTTCCTGACGCTCATACTTTTTAATTTGATGTCATAAAGCTTTTCGGAAAGCTCCTTACGCTTTGCATTAAGCTCATCACGCATATTCTGCTGTGACGTAATTCCTGACTGGGCAGTTTCAATCTGTTTGTTTAAAACAAGGAGCATTTCCCCTGACAATTCTGCCTGCTTTGTATTTTCTGATATTTTAGTGTCAATTCGGGATTTGCTGTCTGTACATGCTTTTAACTGATTATCAGTCTGCTGTAAAATGGATTCAAGGCTTTTAATCTCTGACCTGAGATTTATCTTATCCTCGTTTAGTACGGCAATTTCTGATTTTACTGCCTCCATGTCCAGTTCAAGCTTATCAGTCTGAGCTTTGAGCTTCTGAACCTCCTGCGAAACTGTATTCCTTGTCTGTTCAAGCTCTGAAATTTTTAAATTAAGGTCGTTTATCTCATTTTTTCTTGTCAGAACTCCGCTTGAATGAACCGCAGCACCTCCGGTAAATGAACCGCCTGCATTTATTACCTGTCCGTCAAGAGTTACTATTCTGAATTTATATCCGTATTTTTTAGCTATCACAGCCGCATAGTCAATATCCTCAGCTATTACTGTTTTACCGAGGAGATTTTTCATTATATGTGCATATGCACTGTCACATGATACTATTTCATTTCCTAAAGCCACAAAGCCCTGTTCATTCTTAACGCCTGCGTCACCGAATTCATAAGCTCTTACAGAAGTTACAGGCAGAAATGTCGCTCTTCCTTTTTTCATTTCCTTCAGAAGAGCTATGCATCGCTTTGCCGTATTTTCGTTTTCAACTACTATATTCTGCAATGCACCGCCCAAAGCAGTTTCTACTGCTGTTGCATACATCGCATCAACACTTATAAGCTGTGCTACTGTACCGTGTATGCCGGAAATTCTTGATGACTTTGATGCCTTTATTATTTCCTTTACACTATAGTTGAAGCCCTCCATACTGTTTTCAAGGTCTGTAAGAAGATTTACCCTCTGCTGTTTTTCTTTGATTTCAAAAACAGTCTTTTCATAGAGTTCTTTTTTCTCTTCATATTTCCCTGTTTTTTTCTGATACATCAGCGAAAGGCCGGATAATCTGTTTTCTGCCTGTTCCTTTCCTGATTCAATATTTTTAAGAGCTTCTTCTGCAGTTTTTACAGAGGACGAATATTTTTCTGATTTTTGTGTAAATTCCTCTATCTGTAAAACTACCGCTTCAAGCTGCTGTCTCGCTTCTGATATAGTTGTTTCAGCTGCTGCAAGCTTAAGTTTTACATCGTTTTGCTGAATATACAGCCCATTTATTCCTGCCTCTTTTTCTCCGAAGCTTTTTTCAATATTCTGAGACTGCTCCTCAATATCCGCGAATGCCTGTTCGTTTTCGCTGATCTGAGAATTAATATCCTTCTGATATTTTTGAAAATCTTCAAGATTAATTTTAAGCTGTGAAATTTTATCATTTAATAATTTCTGGGAATCACGCTCATTGCCCTGACGCTGATTTATAGAATCAATAAGACTTTTGCTGTGCTCAATATCATTTTCACATACGGCAATTTCTGATTTATATTCTGATGACTGACGCTCGGCGTCAAGAATAAGTGCCTTGTATTCATCTGCCTTTACAGTTATATCACGCATTTTCTGGTAAGCAACCTGTATCTTACTTTCTTCTTTTTCAATCTCGTTTTCGATACTTTCATACTGTGCCGTGTAAATCAGGGAATCCTCTGAAAGCTTCTCTATAACGCCTTTAAGTTCATTAAGTCTTCCAACCCACAGCGATAGTTCAAGCTGCTTTCTCTGTTCTGCCAGTTCTATAAATTTCTCGGCCTTCTGTGACTGTTCACGCAGAGGCTCCACTCTTGCTCCGAGCTCGGAAACGATATCCTGGAGTCTGTTTATGTTATCCTGCGACTGTATAAGCTTTCGCTCGGCCTCGGCTTTTTTATATCTGAACTTTGAAATACCTGCCGCTTCTTCAAAAATATCACGCCGCTCAGTACTCTTTGCGTCAACTATTTCCGCAATTCTGCCCTGACCTATTATGGAGTACCCGTCTCTTCCAAGTCCTGTATCCATAAAAAGCTCATTTATATCTTTAAGTCTGACGTTTTTTCCGTTTATCTTGTATTCACTTTCACCGCTGCGGTATAATTTTCGTGTGACCGCTACTTCATTGTCTTCGTAATTAAGCTCTTTCTGACTGTTGTCGATTGTAAGCGTGACAGAGGCAAAACCAACTGCCTTTCGCGCTGTGGTACCGGAAAAAATAACATCCTCCATTTTGTTTCCTCTGAGTGTTTTGGTTGACTGTTCACCCAAAACCCATCGTACTGCGTCTCCTATGTTACTTTTTCCGCTGCCATTCGGGCCTACTACACCCGTTAACCCTTTATCAAAAGTAAGCTTTACCTTATCCGGAAAAGACTTAAATCCCTGTAGCTCAAGTGACTTTAAATACATTAACAACTTCCTTCTGTGAATTATAGATTATAAATTCACCATCCGATAAATATTTATCCGAAATAATTTTTATATTTATGCCCTTTGCATTGAAATAATCAATATTTGAACGCTTCTGACCTGTCGCCTTGCTTATGAATTTTTCGCTTACTGCAACGTTGTATAAATCCGTTGACTTTATCCCGTTAAAATATCTGTCAAGATTTTTTCTGAAAATACGGCTTTCGCAAAGCTCTCTGAATGCCGGATGATAATAACCGGCTACCATGTCATTTTCTACAATCTCAGAAGCATGCAGACCGCATTTTATTATTCTGATTTTATTTTTACTGAAAATGTCCATAATTTCACTGCAGAGCAGAATCATTTCATCGAGCTTAAAAATTTTATAGATCTCTTTTTTATATAATTCCGCAAGCCTTGTTCCTTTGAGAACAACGACCGGGTAAATTCGTACTGTATCTGGTGAAAGCTTTGCTATTTCTCTGGCTGTATAAATATCATCATCAGGTGATGAGCCGTAAAGCCCTGTCATCATCTGAAGGCCAAGCTCAAAGCATCCGTATGATTTTATAAGACTGACAGCGTTTCTTACTGCATCTGCATCATGTCCCCTGTCATTTAAAAACAGAACCCTGTCATCCATACTTTGACATCCGAGTTCTATTGAAGTTACATGATATTTTTCAAGCTCACTTAAAATATCATTATCTATACAGTCTGGTCTTGTGGAAATTCTTATCCCTTTAAATCCGCCTTCTCCGATAAATTCCTGAACACATTCAAGAAGCTCTTTTCTGTATGAAGCCGGAACTGCTGTAAAGCTTCCTCCGAAAAAGGCTATTTCCGAATCAGATTTATTTTTAATGCGGCCGAATGCCTCTGAGCATGTTTTTTTTACATCTTCAGCATCAGGTGCTTTCTGTGCTCCGCTTATAGTATTCTGATTACAGAAGCTGCACATATTTGGGCAGCCTATATGAGGAATAAAAATTGAAATATTACTATGCATTGTATCCCATAAGCTCCAGTGCTTCTTTGGCAGCCATTTGCTCAGCTTCCTTTTTGCTTTTTCCTGTACCGACACCGATTATATTTGTGTTAAGGCAGACATTTACGGTAAATGCCTTGTTATGGTCAGGTCCGCTCTGATCTACAATCAGATATTCAACTTTTTCCTCAGGATTCTGTTGAATTACTTCCTGCAGTATTGTTTTATAATCATTAAATGCGGCATTTTTCTTTGCGTTTATATCGTCAGGGATAAATCTCAGTATGTGAGTTCTGGCTGACTCCAGTCCCCCGTCAAGAAAAACAGCTGCAATAAGCGCTTCAAAAGCATCAGCAAGAATTGATGTTCTCTCTCTTCCTCCTGTGTTTTCCTCGCCTTTTCCGAGCAAAAGATATTTTCCAAGATTAATTTGCTTTGCAAACATATATAATGATTTTTCACATACGAGAGATGCTCTGATCTTTGTAAGCTCACCCTCAGGCAGATGTGAAAAATGTTCAAACAGGTACTGTGATACAACTATGGACAAAACACTGTCACCTAAAAATTCAAGACGCTCATTGCTCCGGCGGTTTCTTTTGTTTTCATTTGCATATGATGAATGCGATAAAGCTTCTGAAAGAAGCTTTTTATTTTTAAAAGTATATCGGATACTTTCCTCCAGCTCTGTCAATTTACACTTCCTCCTTTTGAGAATCAAGATAATCTGAAATCTGGTTTATCACACCGCCATCTACACAGCTCTTTGCCTGGCGTATTGCATTGTAAAATGCCTTTGCATCCGAGCTTCCGTGTGCTTTTATTACAGGCTTTGAAATACCCATAAGAACTGCACCGCCTACTTCTGAATAATCCATCTTCTTTTTAAAGTCTTTTATCTGGTCCATAAGAAGTGCAGCTGCAAGCTTGGATGACAGTTTTTTTGTAAGCATTTCCTTAAGATATCCTGCAAAAAACAATCCCATACCTTCATAAAGCTTTAACGCAATGTTTCCTGTATATCCGTCTGCTACTATTATGTCACATTTTGAAAACGGAAGGTCACGTGCTTCTATGTTTCCGCAGAAGTTTATTGGAGAAGCTGAAAGCAGCTTATAAGCCTCGACTTCAAGCTCTCTTCCCTTTGTCTCTTCTGAACCGATATTAAGCAGACCTACCTTCGGACTTTTAATGTTCATTACCTTTTCCATATATGCCGAGGCCATTATTGCAAATTGCAAAAGCATTTCCGGGCGGCAGTCGGAATTTGCTCCTGCATCAAGAAGCATTAAATATCCGTCCTTTCCCGGAAGCAGAGGTGCAAGGGCAGCTCTTTTTATTCCTTTAAGCCTTTTTGCAATAAATGTTGATCCGACCACAAGCGCGCCCGTACTTCCGGCACTTACAAATGCATCTCCGCTGTTATCATGCAGCATCTGCAGTCCAACTGCCATAGAACAGTCTTTTTTGCTTTTTATTACTTCTACCGGATCATCATGTATTGATATTACGGACTCACTGTTTACGATATCTATACCTAAAAGACTCTGTTTGTTTTTTTCAGCAACCTTATGAATAAGTGTCTCGTCACCTACAAGAGTGACTTTTATTCCAAGGTTTTCAACTGCCATAGCACTGCCTTCAATAACAGCATCAGGTGCATTGTCACCGCCAAAAGCATCAACTATTACGTTTATCATCAAAAAAACTCCTCAAAAAAATTAATTTATCAGTTCATTCAGCTTTGACAGAGATCTTTCAGCATACATCTGATATTTTATCTGTTTGTCTTTTATTCTTTCGCCAAGCTCAGGTAATATCCCCATGTTGCATCCCATTGGCTGAAAGTTATCTGCGTTATAGCTATCACTTATGTAAGATGACAGTGCCCCTATCATCGTTTCTGGAGGCATAATAAATTCAGGCTCAGACTTTAAACGCCTTACCATGTTTATACCCGCAATAATACCGCTGGCCGCAGATTCAATGTATCCCTCAACACCTGTAATCTGTCCTGCGAAAAATATTCCGGGATATTTTTTCATTTCAAACGTTGCGTTCAAAAGCTCAGGGCTTTTGATAAATGAATTTCTGTGCATTACCCCGTACCTTACAAACTCCGCATTTTCTAATCCGGGAATCAGTGAAAATACTCTTTTCTGTTCTCCGAATTTAAGATTTGTCTGAAATCCGACAAGATTATACATCGTTCCTGTCTTATTTTCTTTCCTTAACTGTACTACGGCATAAGGGCGCTTACCGGTACGCTTATCGACAAGACCTACTGGCTTTAACGGTCCGAAACGCATTGTATCCTCTCCACGCTTCGCAAGCACCTCAACAGGCATACAGCCCTCGTAAACCTTGAAGGATTCCCTGTCAAATTCTTTAAGGGGTGCCGATTCGGCATTTATAAGTTCGTTGTAAAAAAGCTCATACTCTTCCTTATTCATTGCACAGTTTATATAATCGGCATCGCCTCTGCCATATCTTGATGCAAAGAAGACTTTATCCTTATCAAGGCTGTCATATGTTACAATAGGTGCTGCCGCATCAAAAAAGCTCAGATAATCACCGCATTTTTCATTTATTGATGCCGCAAGATTTCCTGATGTAAGAGGGCCTGTCGCTATTATTGCATTTTCCTCAGGAAAACTGCCAACCTCTTCAGAAATTACGTTTATAAGCGGATGGCTTTTTATTTTTTCTGTCACGAGATCCGAAAATTTTTCTCTGTCAACAGCCAAAGCCCCGCCTGCTTCTACCTGAGTCTGTTTTGCACATGGAATAATAAGCGATCCGAGACGTTCCATTTCGGCCTTAAGAAGTCCTGCGGCAGACTCAACTCTCGCTGCCTTAAGGGAATTTGAGCATACAAGCTCTGCCATTCCGCTGTAATGATGAGCGGGAGAATATTTCTGCGGTTTCATTTCATACAGGTTAACAGCAAATCCGGCGTTTGCAATCTGCCATGCTGCTTCACATCCGGCAAGTCCGGCACCTATTACTTTTACTGCCATCATTACAAGCCTCTCTCATATCCGCATTCCGGTTTTTCGCATAGAATCTTACCGGCTTTTCCGCCTTTTTTGAAAAGTGAACTGCCGCACTTAGGACATTTATCCTCTATAGGTGTGTTCCATGTCATAAATGTACATTCAGGGTACTTTTCACATCCGAAAAAGTTTCTGCCTTTTTTTGATTTCTGAGCGATTACCGTGCCGCCGCATATAGGGCATACGCCTTTTGTTGCCTGAACGATTTTCTTTGTGTTTGTACATTCAGGAAAGCCCGGGCATGCAAGGAATTTTCCGAAACGTCCTATCTTTATAACCATGTTTTTTCCGCATAAATCACAGATAACATCTGTTTCTTCGTTAGGAACCTTTACTCTTTTTCCTTCCATTGCAATTTCTGCTTTTGCAAGTGTTGAATCAAAGTCCTCGTAAAATATCCTGAGAGTTTCTCTCCAGTCCTTTTCGCCCTTTTCAACATCATCAAGATTTGTTTCCATATTTGCCGTAAACTTTGCATCAACTATATTTGTGAAATGTTCACTCATAAGCTCGGTAGTTACCTCTCCCAATGGTGTAGGCTTGAGCTGCTTTCCGTCACGTTCAACATACATTCTTGATGTTATTGTGGATATTGTCGGCGCATAAGTACTTGGTCTTCCTATTCCGTTTTCTTCGAGCATCTTAATAAGTGTTGCTTCTGTAAATCTTGACGGAGGCTGTGTAAAATGCTGATTGCCAAGCAGTGACTTTAATTTAAGTATATCACCCTCCTGAAGCACAGGAAGCTCTTTGTTTTCTTCCTCATCGACCGTATCCTTTGTCTCAACGTATAAAACTGTAAATCCTTTGAATTTAACAGAATAGCCTGAGGCTGTAAATGTACAGTTTCCTGCCTTTATTTCGGCTGACATCGTGTCGAGCAATGCATTTGCCATCTGACTTGCAATAAATCTCTCCCATATTAATTTGTATATTTTATACTGATCTGTTGTAAGACAGTCCTTTATCGACTCAGGCTCAAGCTCCGGCATTGACGGTCTTATTGCTTCGTGGGCGTCCTGTGCATTTTTCTTTGATTTAAATTCTCTCGGAGATGAAGGCAGAAAATCATCGCCGTACTTTTTCTTTATATATTCTGCTGCTGCAGTCTTTGCTTCATCGGAAACTCTGAGACTGTCTGTTCTCATATAAGTTATAAGACCTACAAGACCCATATCGTTTATTTCGATACCTTCATACAGCTCCTGTGCCGCCTTCATCGTTCTTCTTGCCTGGAAGCCCATTTTTCTGGACGCTTCCTGCTGAAGTGTTGATGTAATATAAGGAGGAGTCGGCTGTCTCTTTGTTACCCTCTTTTTAACGTTTGTTACTGTGAATTCTTTATCATTAAGATAATCAAGAACCCCATTTGTTTCCTCTTCGGTATTAAGCTGGGCTTTTTTCCCGTCTATCGAGGCAAGCTTAGCAGAAAAGATTTTTCTGCTCGACGGTGCTGAAAATTTCCCGTCAATGCTCCAATATTCCTTTGTTACAAAGTTTCTTATTTCCTGCTCCCTGTCTACTACAAGGCGTACTGCAACAGACTGTACACGACCGGCTGAAAGTCCTCTTTTTACTTTTCTCCATAAGAACGGACTTAACTTATATCCGAGTATTCTGTCAAGTATTCGTCTTGCCTGCTGCGCATTTACGAGATCTATATCTATTTTATGCGGATTGCTCATTCCGCTCTGAACGCCGAATTTTGTTATTTCATTGAACGCAATTCTGTTGTTTCCGTTCATATCAAGATTGAGCATCTGCGCAATATGCCATGATATTGCTTCTCCCTCACGGTCCGGGTCAGTTGCAAGATATATTTTATCGCTTTTTTTTGCTTGCTTCTTTAAATCCTTTATTACATCTTCTTTGCCTTTCATTTCAATATACTGAGGCTCAAAGTTATTTTCTATATCTACTCCAAGCTTTGACTTGGGCAAATCTCTTATATGTCCCATTGATGCTATAACATTAAATCCAGGTCCAAGGTATTTCTGAATCGTTTTAGCCTTTGCAGGAGACTCAACTATAACAAGATCAGACATTCTATTCTCCTTTTTCATATATATTTTTATGTTGATACCCGGCCGGATGTTGTTTCGGTATCACATCTTATTTTTATAAAAAATACTTATATTAAAGTATAAATGATTTATTTTGATTTGTCAAAGTATTTTCAAAAAATATTCAGCATAACTTATATCTTTTTCCCGGCAGTGATATTATTTCCCCGGATATTTCAAGATCTGTAAGAGCCGTAAGA
Source organism: Bacillota bacterium (assembly GCA_023458875.1). Taxonomy (GTDB): domain Bacteria; phylum Bacillota; class Clostridia; order Oscillospirales; family Ruminococcaceae; genus HUN007. Next base: position 26,537 of record JAEWXO010000007.1, read on the forward strand.
ACGACCTGTGCATCCAGGCCGCTTTCTGCAATAATATCATCAATGTGTTTTTGTTCTTCACTAAAACATTTTACTATGGTAAGCTGCGTACCAGACAAATCGTCATAGTTTTTTTCTATGATTTTTTTTGTTTTATTATTTTTAATATCTGTATCCGGGTTTTTCTGTGAAAATACCTCGGAATCACTTAATGCTGCAATATATTCGTTTTCAGGCTTTAACGACGATAGTTTATGTGAAAATGTTGTATAATATTCATAAATAATATCAAGATGACTAAAAACAGGTATGGCGCCGTCACGAAGATATTTTATTACTCCCTGATAATTTTTATTGAAAATATCAGCAGGAGGAAGACAGAATACATCTCTCCCCTGTTCAACAGCCATGTCGGCAGTTATAAGTGCACCGCTTCCGCATGGTGCTTCGGCAATGAATACCCCAAGCGAAAGTCCCGACAGTATTCTGTTCCGGACAGGAAAATTTCTTCCCAAAGGCGGAGTCCCCGGTAAAAATTCTGAAATCAGGGCTCCGTTTCGTCGGACAGCGTCTCTTATATCACTGTTTGCCCTTGGGTAATCCACATCGATACCACATCCAAGTACTGCTATTGTTCTTCCGTTTTCTTTTATTGCAGCTCTGTGTGCAGCAGAATCTATACCATCGGCAAATCCGCTTACAATTGTTAATCCGGCTTTTGAAAGCTCTGATGAAATTTTTTCAACGGCAAATATTCCATAAGGCGAAGGGTGTCTGGTTCCTACCACTGTAAGAGCAGGCGCGTCAAGGCTGTTGTCAAGAATTCCGTCACAGTACAGAACAGACGGAGGATTGAATATTGATCTTAGCTGTGACGGATATTTATCATCATTATATGTATATATACTGATGTTTTTCTGTTCACACAATGCAATAACTTTTTCAGCATTTTCAATAGAAATTTTTTTAATTGCGTTTTTTTCGGCAGCTGTAAGCTTAACAGAACCGTTTACTGCACCATAGTACCCCTGTCTGGCATCACCGCATTCCTGTATTATATCCCATATACGCGGATTAGCAGTTCCAAACGCCATTGTCAGCCATATCCAGTATCTTTTTTCTTCCATATAATTTTGTTACCAAAAACTTAAAAGTCCTCATATTTAATCTGAAACCATGCGGTCATAATATACGTTTTCCTGTAACATTCTCCTTTTATTTTTTATATTTATTTACTGACGAATTGTTTTCATTTCCCACATAATAATTCCGGCTGCCATAGCAGCATTAAGTGAGTTCACGTTTCCGTTCATTTTTATTGTGAGCTTTTTGACACATGCATCCGATACATCAGACGGTAATCCGTTTCCCTCATTTCCTATAATGACAGCACCACCGTCTGCAAATGAGCATTTTTTCAGATCATCCGCATCACTGTCTATTACGGCCGCATATGTGATTATTCCTTTGTCCCTGCATACTTTTAATATTTCGTCTATATTGCAGTCATTAAATATTTTTGTTCTGAACACTGAGCCCATTGTCGAACGTATTGTTTTGGGATTAAAAAGTTCGCATGTCTGTGACAGAATAACCCCGTCTATTCCGACAGCGTCAGCCGTCCTGATTATCATTCCAAGATTTCCGGGATCCTGAAGCTGATAAAGTACTATATAGTGTTTTCCCGACTCAATTGCCTGCCCTAAATCAGGAAACATTGGAATACTGCATATTGCAAAAATGCCCTGTGTCTTTTCCGTACATGAAATCTTCATTCCAAGCTCATTTGAAATAATTAGCATCTTTACTTCTTTCAAATCAACCTGGGATAAATCATTATAATATTTTTCATACGCAGATTCCGTCATAAGTATCTGTCTGACGGATGAATTTTCGCTGAGTGCATCGCAGATGAGCCTGTACCCCTCAATCACATACATATTGTAATTTTTCCGTTCTTTTTTTGACTCAGCAAGCTTTGTATAAAGCTTAATAGTCGGGTTGTCTTTGGATTTAATAACAGTCAAAAAAACACCACTTTCTCAAATTAAGACAAAAACAATTAATCTAAAGAAAACACGCTCTGTATATATTAAGAGCGTGTTTTTTTTAAAAATTAAAGAGCTGCCTTTGCCTTTTCAACAATTGCTGTAAAGCCTGCAGGATCGTTAATTGCGATTTCTGAAAGCATTTTACGGTTTAATGTTATTTCAGCTTTTTTAAGACCATTCATGAATGTTGAATAATTCATGCCGTTGATCTTTGCAGCTGCACTGATTCTTGTTATCCAAAGCTGTCTGAAATTACGTTTTTTCAGCTTACGTCCAACATAAGCATAGTTACCGGATTTCATTACAGCCTGTTTAGCCATTTTAAAATGCTTGCTCTTTGCGCCCCAGTATCCCTTAGCAAGCTTTAGAGTTTTATTTCTTCTCTTACGAGTCATCATCGCACCCTTAACACGTGCCATATATTTTACCTCCGATTTTTTGATTTATTCGTTTACTTATTTTACTGATTTTAATTTGACCAAACCGGCTTATAAACTCATAAAACTGAATTTAGTTATATGGCATAAGCTGCTTGAGGGCGTCCATGTTTGTCTTGCTTGCAACACCTGAAGCACGGTTAGATCTTTTTCTCTTTGTTTCCTTCTGAGTCAGTCTATGTCTTCTGTTTGTCTTCTGGAATTTAAATTTACCACTTCCAGTAGCTTTAAAACGCTTTTTTGCACCTGAATGTGTTTTAACTTTTACCTTAGCCATTTGTAGTTCCTCCTTAATTATTTAGTTGCCTTTGGTGAAATGAACATAACCAAGCTACGTCCTTCCATTTTGGCTGACTTCTCGACAACGCCAACCTCCAGACAATTTTCCTTAAATCGCTCCAGCAACTCACCGCCAAGTTCAGGATGAGCTATTGCGCGCTTCCGGAATCTAACGGAAATCTTGATTTTATCTCCGGATTTTAGAAATTTAAGAGCCTGATTTAACTTAGTATTAAAATCATTTGTATCGATATTAGAAAACATTCTGATTTCTTTTATTTCAACTACTTTTTGATTTTTTCTTGCCTCTTTTTCACGTTTAGTCTGCTCAAAGCAGAACTTACCATAATCCATTATACGACATACAGGCGGTGTTGCTTGAGGAGCAATCTTAACAAGGTCAAGATTTTTATCAAACGCAATCTTCTGTGCATCTGCGGCAGAAATAATTCCAAGCTGTGTTCCGTCAACGTCAATAACACGAAGCTCTTTATCGCGAATATCTTCGTTTATCTGTAGTTCTTTGTTGCTAATAGTCAGCACCTCCAAGACATTAAAAAAATTTGAATAAAAAATGAGCACAGACACACGTCAGTACTCATACTTAAAATTTCTACTAAGTATTGACCAATTCGACACATAAAGGCCAATTGGTGAGAACTGAGGTTCTGCTTTGTTTTACCTGATTAAGTATACTCTAATATCATCTATTTGTCAACCCTTTTTAAAAAATTCACATAATATTAACATTTAAAGTGATGCGGCTATGAGCGAAGATATAAGGCGCGGTTGCATCCGCAGATGTGAAATCCCGGCCTTATTAACAAATTAAGACCGGCGGCCGATCGTCAATCATAATACTTTAATTTTTCACACAATATTAATACTTTATACCTTTAAACATGATAATATTATTTAAAAAGATTAATAATTTTCAGGATGGTGTTTAAAATGAAAAAAATTATTTATTCAGTTATTTCTGCATGCCTTTCCGTATCCCTCTTATCATCATGCAGTGATTCAAAAAATTCAGATTCAGTCACTTCATCAAAGAAATCAGCAAATACTGCATCTGTATCTTCTGTATCTTCAGAATCAACAAAGGCCCCTGATATTACAGTTACCGCTGATGAAGCAGAAAAATACGTAAAGGAACTCTTTGATGCTGCACAGACAGTTGCTGACCGCTACTCCACCTCAGGCGGAGTCATTATATCAACCGTAATAAAAAACACAGATGCACCTTCAGATGCCGAAAAAATGAATATCTGCAACATGATAAACGGCATCTATACCCACGAAGGAATCTGGGCTGTTAAAATTCAGAACTTTAAAATAATAAGTGCCGTTTATACTCCTTATGATAACTGCGGAATCGTTGCACGATATCCTGAAGCATTTGAGGGCAGCACTGATAATATTTCTTCAGTAAATATTGATTCATTTTTGTAATAAAAAGATTCTTTCATCAGGCAGTCGCCAAATGCAGGATTACTTCATTCTAACCTTTTATTGAATTTGCAATATCATTGTATATTTCAACACATTTAAACCGTATTTCATATTCAGAACAGTTTTCAAGAATCTTTATTTCACCGTCGGTAAAATATCCGCTGTAATCATTTATATCAAAGTCTCCCTGTTTGTCTGCTGCCGCAGGAACACACAGAGGAGGATACATAACGCACCACCAGTTTTTGCCTTCAGCTTCACCTATGGTTACACGAACCGCAGAATAATATCCATGCGGCATTGTGATATTTCCATATACCCTGTCATCAAAGTTCATATCCACGACTTCTGACTGTGTAGTATAACCATATCCGCACTCCGCCACCCTGGCCTGAGCTATCCCGTTTATCTCGTCTATTCTTGAAGAAAGAATTTTTTTTGCTTCTTCAGCACTTTGGCAGTTTTCAAGCCAGCCGTTTGTATATTCAAGTATTCTGTCACGCACCTGAAGCTTTAAAGCCTGATCCTCATCGCTGTCAGAATTCGCTAAAATATGTATTCTGACTACGTCCCTCTGAAGTTCACTGTAGTTCTTTCCAAAGCTTCTTATCCCTGAACCTGCAATTGCAAGTAAAAGTCCTAAAACAAATATTATCTCAAATTTTTTCATATGTCAATCACCTCTGAGTTAAATATTGACATAAAAAAATGATTTATTCTCCAGTTTTAATTTTTTTAATAATTAATTGGCAGGTTATTATTCAGCCGCTGCTGTTACTTTATTAATATGGGGGATTTCGACTCAGAGCGAGTCGATCGGGCTTCCCGGTCGCGCCTTTGACCTTCGGTCAAATACCCATACCTTACAAATTAATAAATTAACGCCTTCTTACTGTTTGTGTAAGGAGGCGTTTGTTTATAAGGGTAAATATACGGTTACGATCGTATATTATTCAACATAAAAGCTGCTTGTAATGCCAAAATAACATTTTCCGCGATTAACCGTAATCGCGTTTCCGCTGTTGTCGGTAATAATGAAATTAGAATCATCCGAAGGCTTTGACCATGATATCTGCTGTGCTGAGCCGTTTGAAATATAATATCCGGTTCCGCCGTCAAGTGCTACATCCATACGGCCGTAATCATCTCTTACTGATACTGCTGTTTCAAGAACAAATATGTTTGTAAATGCAAGCTGCTCACCTGTAGCTTCATCTATATGAGGTTCCCCCGAATGCTGTTTTAAATATGTACCGCTCGCCTGGTCAAATGTAAATGTGCTGAAGTATGATTGAGAGAAATTAACAGTAAATGAATCACAGTCTACTCCGGCCGGTACGACAGGCTGTTCTCCCTCATTAAAAACAAATGAATTTTTAGGGTTTGTTATATCTGTACGGTATCCGGCATTTGCAATAGTGTCTGCAAGAACACTTCCCTTTAAATATCCGGTATGCTCTCTGTCATAAATTTCTAGCCTCTCCTGATCATTAAAGAACAATGAATTGTAATATCTTGAATCATCTCCGTCAAATCTGTCTATGCCAAGATTTGCAAGAGTTTCTTCTGCTATTGTATGATCCATTCCCCAGTGGCAGTATATCGCATCAAGTCCGTATGCTATAATAGGGAAATAATATCTGCAGCTTCTTATTGAGCAGATATCAGGAACGCTTGTATAGTCTGCAAAAACAGCCATCATTCTTGTTATACCGCCCTCAACTACTATCTCATACATATAATCCGCTGAACCGATACCGTACTGCGGAAGTGACTGACTGATGTTATTTATCATTATTGCTACAGGTCTTTTATTTACAGCCGCTTCGTTGTAGCCATATTCCCCTGTAAGAGGATTCTGTACAGTTGAAACAGACTCTGCAGCCTCCGTTGCCTGTGTTTCTGCCTGTGTTTCTGTCACCTTCTCTGTTACCTGCTGTACGGTTTCACCGGTTACCGATGATGATTTTAGCGGTTCCGAATTTTTACATGCAGATGCTGAAAGCATACATGCAAGAACGGATGTAATTAATATAATTTTTCGAAGCTTCATAATTTGAATCAGATTCCTTTCATTGCTATTATCTGAACTCTTCACCGTTCATTGTAATAATATTTTTTCTGTTAATTTTAACAAACTCAGGCTCACTGTCAATAAATTTATAATATTCGCCAAGAAGCAATGACGGGTTGAAATTATTGTTGCTTCCTGAAGGCATTTTCAGCTTTACAAATATTCCTGTATCAGTATCTTCAACGGTCAGTGCTTCTATAAGAGGCTTAATATCGGTTTCTTTTATTTTGTTCTGCTTTGTTTTTTTCTGTACGGTTATCTGCTCCTGGGAAATAAATTCTCTAAAGCTTTCCGCTGTGAACTTTCCGTCATCTGAAATTATAAACACATCGTACAATGAAGAAGCTATCTCCGTATGCTTCATAACAGGCACGTAAAGATCAGTTATTTTTATTCCCTCAGGAAGAGCGGCGTTCATTTTTTCCTTAACATAATCAGTTGAAAGATTTTCATCAATTATGTTAAAATCCATAATTTCACATTCGCCCTCTGAACCAAGCGAAAGCGGAAGCGGGAACATTATATATAAGTGCGGATTATATCCCTCTGTATACCAGACATCAATGTGTGCGCGCTTGAATGCCCTCTGCATAAGCCTGTACAGATCAAGATGGGAAATATATTTTGCCCTGTCTGATTTTTTAAATCTGGCTCTGAGCTTTATCAAAGCACTCACCTCCCGTACAGATATTTACGCCGCATCCTGAACATTTTATCCTGCAGTTAGGCGTAGTGAGATTTTCCTTTGATTTTTTGTTTTCCCTTATCAGAAAATCCTTTGAAACAAAATATTCGAGATGATCCCAAGGGAATACCTCATCATAAGCACTTTGCCTGTTTGCATAAAATTCCGTATCAATACCGCATTTTAAAAATGCGGCAGTCCATTTTGGATAATCAAAACTTTCTCCCCAGCTGTCAAATTTGCAGCCGCTTTTCCATGCCTCGTATAATGCTTTACCTACACGTCTGTCACCCTTTGCAAGAATTTCCTCCAGTATGCTTATATCAGGATTACTCCAGCTTACTCTTATCTTTTTTGACGGAATACTGTCGACAAGAAGCTTTTGTCTTCTTTCTATTTCCGCGCGGCTTATCTGTGGTTCAAATTCAAAAGGTGTAAACGGTTTAGGTACAAAGGTCGCAATGCTTACCGATACTGAAGGTGCACCCTTAGGACGGCCATCAATTGAGTAAAACAGCTCGATTACTTTTTGTGCTGTCTGCGCTATACCGATAATATCTTCATCTGTTTCGGTAGGAAGACCGATCATAAAATACAGTTTAACCCTTGTATATCCGCCCGAAAATGCCATTCTGCACGCGGACATGATATCGTCCTCTGTAACGTTTTTATTTATAACATCTCTCAGTCTCTGGGTTCCGGCCTCCGGTGCAAATGTCAGACCGCTTTTTCTTACCCTCTTTACCTTTTCAAGCAGGCTGTCAGAAAAATTGTCCATTCGAAGTGACGGAAGTGCAAGATTTATATGTTCGCCCTCAGTATAATCTATAAGGCTTGTCAGCATATCGTCTATCTGTGAATGATCGCTTGTACTCAGCGACGAAAGCGAAAGCTCCTCATAGCCTGTATTGTCACAAAGCTGTCTGGACTGATCTGTTATTTTGTCTGTTGATTTTTCCCTAAACGGTCTGTATATAAAGCCTGCCTGACAAAATCTGCAGCCGCGTATACAGCCTCTCAAAACCTCTACAGAAGCTCTGTTGTGAACAATATCAGAGAAAGGAACAACAAAATTATCAGGATAAAAAACCTCGTCAAAGTTTTTTATTATCCTCTTTTTAATAGTTTCAGGTGCACCGTCAGAAGGAATATATTTTTTTATTGTACCGTCATCATTATACTCAACAGTATATAGGGACGGAACATAAATACCGTCTATTTTTGCTGCTTCCCTTAAAAATTCCTGCCTTGTTGCACCCTGCTTTTTCATTTTTTCGTAAAGCTCCATCATTTCTATGGTGACTTCTTCACCTTCTCCAAGAGAAATAAGGTCGCAGAAATCAGCAAACGGTTCCGGATTACATACGCACGGACCACCCGCTACCACTATAGGTGACAAGCTGTCGCCTCTGTCCTTTGCATATAAAGGAACACCGGCAAGATCAAGCATATTCAGAAGGTTTGTATAGGAAAGCTCATATTGCATAGTAAAACCGATAAAATCAAAATCTTTTACCGGGTCAAGACTTTCAAGTGCATAAAGCGGAATATCATTTTCCCTCATCAGTTCTTCAAAATCCGTCCAGGGTGCAAATACACGCTCACACCAATAATTTTCCCTGGAATTAATAAGCGAATACAGAATCTTCATTCCAAGATGTGACATTCCTATGTCATAACTGTCAGGAAAACAAAATGCAAAACGCACATCTACGTTTTTTTTATCCTTCATTATGCTTCCGTTCTCTCCGCCAATATATCTTGACGGCTTCTGAACCTTCAGAAGAAGTCTTTCTATTTTATCAATTAACATTAAATTCCTCCGATTATGATTATTAGCTTAAATAATTGTACTATAATCTGCAGAAATAATCAATATTATTTTAATATTTCTGAAATTATTAAATAAATAATCATAACAATTGCTGAGATATTCTGCATAATAAAGCTTCTGAATGAAAAAACAAGAATTATACACAGGATTATATTAAAAACTTTAAGAAATTTCATTATTGTGAGATGCTTGTCATAAGCTGCAAAATGCTCTGCAAGGCATAATATAACTGCTCCTCCGTCAAGACATCTGAACGGCAGAAGATTCAGAATTCCAAGAATAAGATTCATATATATAAAGACGTTATATTGCCCATGATTTATCAATATCAGAATAAGCGCTGTAAATATATTTACAAATGATCCGCCGAGTAAAACTGATATGTCATCCCATACAGATAACAGTCTTGTTCTGCATGGGATAATTTTTATTCCGGCCCCGTTAAAAGCAATTTTTTCAACATTCCCCCCTGTCAGCATAATTTGTATCATATGCCCGAGCTCATGTATAATGCATGTCAGAAATGCATACATATAAAGCCGGCTCTGATTCATTGAAACCATTGCCAGCATTGCAAGGAAGCCCATATCGGCTGTTATTTTTATATTTTTTATCCGGAAAGAAATCATTTTTTCTCCATAAGGCCTTATACTGCATTTTTAATCTGGATTATTATATCATTTATACTTTCCTTTATACTCATACTTGTAAGGCGCAAAAACCTGTCGAATATTATTTCTGCAGCTTTTGAATAAAATATATTTATAACTACAAACGCAAGTGCAATCATAAGGCATATTATACACTGCGTTATTATAACATCATTTAATTTTTCCTCCTGACCTTTTCCGTGATAATCCTCTATGATAAGCTCGGAAATGTCTGTTTCTTCTGTATGCTGTTCCTCTTCCATATTTACACCCCATTTCATAATATGTATATTCGTTTTAACCGAAAAAATACCGCTGACTGATCTTAAATTTAAAATCAGTCAGCGGTATTTTTTATTCGGTTTCTTCCTTTTTTATTTTAAATATCAATCTAAGAACACCTGAAAGAATTTTTGGACTTCTGATAACGACAATTTTCATTTATCTCGCCTCCGTTCAATATGTAATCAGGATATTAACATATTAATAGTATATTCATTACATATAAAATGGGTGAGTAAAAAATCATTGGTTGTCAGACTGCTGTTGCTGAGAATCAGACTGTGAATCCGGCGTTTCATCAGGAGGTGTCTGTTCGGTAGGCGGTGCCGGCGGCTCGGTAGGAGGTGATGGTGTTGTCTCAGTTACTCTTTCAGTAACTTGGGCAGTTGTGGCCGGCGGAGCAGGTGTCACTGCCTGAGTCTGTATTGTTACAGTTTTTTTTATTCCTCCGACAGCCTCAAATGCCTCAGGAATATTCTGATTTATCACTTCATATTTTTTTTGTTCAAAATCAAACTTGTATGTTCCTATGTCTGCTGACATTCCGTTTTCGGTATTGTTGAGTCCGATTCGGATAGTTTTTGTTTCAGAGCCTGAAATGTCGAGCTTTACAGATATTGATTCGGCCGCATTTATGCCTTTCTTTTCCATCAAAATCTCTTCATCGTCATACACAACAAACCTGAATGTACCACTCGCATTTTCAGGGAATTCAATGGTTATCGGTACCTGTGACACAGGTGCTTTTCCTGAGCTTACATAAATTATTATTTTTTCATCCGGATTGGCAAGTGTATCTGCCTGAAGGTTCTGTGAAATAACAGTTCCCTTAGGTTCCTTTGAATCTCTTTCTTCAACTGATACTTTGAAGCCTGCTTCTTCGAGCATTTTTACAGCTGCTTCCTTTGTTTTTCCTAAAACATCAGGTACAATTCTGGCATCTGTCTGTGCACCCTTGCTGACATAGAGAATAACAATTTTCGATATTTCCATTTCCGTTCCGGCTTCAGGTGAGACTCTTATAACTGTATTAAAAGGAATTTCATCATTGAAAATCTGCTTCTGCTCCACGCTGAATCCGTTTTTGTTAATAAGCGTCACAGCTTCTTCTGAAGTAAGACCTGAAACATCAGGTACAACAGAAATATTCTTTCCGTTGCTTACTGTTACATATACTGTTATTCCCTTTGTAACCTTTTTACCGGCTTCTACGCTCTGGGATACTATCGTGTTTGCAACATACTGTGAATATACAGGATCGCCCTCAATCTGTATGTCCAGCTTATCCTTGTATTTTTTAACCATATCTGTGTAGTCATAGCGTGTCAGGTCAGGCATATCAAACTGAGTCTTATCATTTCCGCCTTTTATTATACTGTTTACAAGCCCGATAATTCCGGCAACAACAAGTATTATTACTACAACAGTTGCCGCAGAGGCTACTTTTACAAAAGTAGATTTTTTACCGTTTTCCTCTTCATACTCTTCGTTGCTACCGGTGCCTACGTAATAATTTGCCTCAGCAAGCTCCTCGGTATTATTGTCAGGTGAATTATATGATTCTCTTTCCTGATTTCCTGATGAAGAAAAACGTTCAGACTGATATTCCCCGTCAGACCTGTATTTTATTCCTTTGTTTTCATAATATCCGAAAACCATATCAGGATATGCTTTAAAACGTTCAATATCCCTTATCATATCATTGGCCGACTGATATCTATTTTCCGGTTCCTTTTCTATCGCCTTTAATACTATTTCTTCCATTCCCTCAGGTATATCAGGATTTATGTTACGTGGAAGCTCTGCTTTATTCTGCATTTGCATAAGTGCAACTGTCACAGGATTATCCGTATCAAACGGCTTTTTTCCTGTAAGCATTTCATACATCAGAATACCAACTGAATAAATATCACTTTTTCCGTCAATCGGCTTTCCGCATGCCTGCTCCGGACTTATATAATGAACAGAACCAATAGTCTGTGCTGTTGCCGTTATACCAAGCTCATATGTAAATTTTGCAATTCCAAAATCCATTACCTTTATCGTTCCGTCCTCAAACATCATAATATTCTGAGGTTTTATGTCACGATGAATTATTCCTCTGTCATGCGCATGCTGAAGTGCCCTGAGTATCTGGATTACAAGATGTGAAGCTTCCTTCCAGTCAACATGTCCTTCTTTTTCTATATAATCCCTGAGCGTTATGCCGTCAATATATTCCATAACTATAAATCTGACATCATCATTAAAACCGACATCCAATATCTTTACAATATTCGGATGAGAAAGCATTGATACTGCTTTGGATTCGTTTTTAAATCTCTTTAGAAACTCGTCGTTATTTATAAACTCATTTTTTAATATTTTAACGGCAACCTCTCTGCTTTCTTCAATATCATAAGCCATATAAACATCAGCCATTCCGCCGACACCTATACGTTTCTGAATTTCATATCTTCCATCAAGCATTGCTCCGATATTTTTATCCATACCGTTTTTCTCCTTTAACCAACCTGATATATCAATCCGTTTAACTAAAGCTCCCAGTTCTTTATATTCTTTGCCTCTTCATACATCTGACAATAGCTTTCATGTCTGCTTGCTGAAATAATACCTTCATTTACTGCCTTAATAACATTACATCCCTTCTCCTTTGTGTGTGAACAGTCACTGAACCTGCACCGTCCGGAAAAATGGGAAAATTCAATAAAACATCTGCTTAATTCATCTTTTTTTATTATATCATATTTATTTGTTTCAAATGTCGAAAATCCGGGAGTATCAGCAATATATCCTCCATTTTTAAGCTTGTAAAGCTCTGCATGACGCGTCGTGTGTCTGCCTCGTCCCAGTTTTTTACTTATCTCTCCGGTAGGAATATTAAGTCCGGGATCTATTGCATTGAGAAGAGTGGATTTTCCTACTCCTGTGTTCCCTGTAAACGCACTTATTTTTCCTCTGATCTGTTCTGATATTTCACAGGCAGGGTCTTTGTCATTATAATTTATTATTATTACTTTTATACCAACTTTATTGTATATTGAAAAGATATTGTCAGACTTATCAAGATCGGTTTTTGTAAGTACAATTACCGGAGTAATATTCTTATACTCTGCAACAGCAATAAATTTGTCAAGCAGAATAAGATTTGGTGATGGTTCACACATTGATACCACAAAAACAAGCTGATCCATATTTGCAAGCGGCGGTCTGATTATATGATTTTTTCTTGGTAAAATTTCTGTAATTACGTTATCTGATGAAATTTGAACATGGTCACCGACACATGGAGTTTTACCTTCTTTGCGAAAAATTCCTCTTGGCACGCAATCATATATACCATCAGGAGACTCTACTGCGTAGAGCCCCCCAATGGACTTGATAACCAACCCTGACCTGTTATTATTAGATACTGACATATCTTTTATTCTCCAGCAGCTGTAGTTTCATTTGCGCTGACCTGAGTTGTCACAGCCCCTCCGCTTGCAGTTGTTGTTACAGATGAGTTCGCCGTTGACGATGTTACTGCCTGCGTTGTTACAACCGGTGCCTTGATTCCGTCAACTTCCTCAAATCCGCCAGGAATATCATCATATGTTATTGATTTTTTCATAGTTTCATCAAAATTAAGGTTATACTTTACAATCTGTTTTTCCTTATTGTTCGCCTGGTTTAAAACAGTTATGGTTATTTCTTTTCTTCCTCCTGATGAAGTAAGAGTCATGGTCTTTTTAGTTGTAAACTGAGGGTTTACATCCTTTTCCTCTACAGCAAGCGCACCGTCAATATACGCCTTGAACGTGAATAATCCTGATGCATTTGGTGGGAGTGGTATATCGATTGATATACTCTGCGTCGGAGGCTGACCTGTACTTATAAACAGCGTTATCTCATCACCTGTATTTACTCTTTTATTCGGTGATAAACTCTGAGAGGCAACCGTTCCTTCAAGCCTTTCTGAATTTATTCTCTGGATAACGACTTCCAGATCCAGATTTTCCAGAATTACTTTAGCTTCATCTTCTTTTTTGCCTGTAAGATCCGGAACTGTTACCTGTGTGACAACCGGTCCGCGGCTGACATAAAGAATTACTGTAGACCCTTCCTCAATAAGAGTCCCTGCCTCAGGAGTCGTTTTTATTGCATAACCCACCTCAACAGCATCAGACCACATGTACTTCTGCTGAACATCAAATCCTTTATCAACAAGTACTGCTGTTGCCTTATCAGCTAAAAAGCTGTTGTCAATCGCATATACCTCTACCATTTTCGGACCGGCACTTATAATTACCTTTACTGATGAACCAGGCTTTACTGTTTTTCCGGCTTCAGGCTCCTGTGATATTATCTGTCCTTTAGGATACTTTGAATATACCGCTTCGTCCTCATCAGTATCGATTATGAGAAGGTTACCGTATGTTTTCTTTACATAATCATAATCATATCCTACGAAATCATCAAGTGCAAATTCCTTGTTGTCAGATGCAGCTCCTCCGAAATAATTATACAGAAGTCCTACAATAAAACATACAGCAACAATAACTACTACTATTGCTACTCCGGATAATATCGGAATAAACATTGATCTCTTTTCAATATATTCCTCTTCAATGTTTTCATCCGTATCAGTATTCTGCAGTTCTACAGTCTGAATGCTCTTCTTTTTTGTATTCATATCTGATTGTGCGTTAAGTGGTTTAAAAAACTTCGTATTGCTCTCACTGTTTCCGTTGTTATTATCCATATCTGTTTCATTTTCCTCCTTATAATAGCCAAATACCATATCAGGCGATGACTTGAATTTTTCTATATCATTGATCATGGAAGCCGCTGAAAGATATCTGTTGCATGGTTCCTTTTCAATTGCCTTAAGTATTATCTCCTCAAGCCCTATCGGAATATCAGGATTTATTTCTCTTGGATTTTTTGCTTTTGTCTGCATATGCATAAGCGCAACAGACACCGGGTTATCTGTGTCAAACGGCTTTATTCCTGTAAGCATTTCGTACAATACTATACCCACAGAATAAATATCGCTTTTTTCATCTGTTACATCACTTCTTGCCTGTTCAGGACTTATGTAATGAACCGAGCCTATAGCCTGGGCTGTTGTTGTAAGCCCTTCCTCACGTGCAAATTTTGCAATACCAAAATCCATGACCTTAATAGTACCGTCTGTAAGCATCATAATATTCTGAGGTTTTATATCACGATGTACTATTCCTCTGTCATGCGCATGCTGAAGTGCTCTGAGTATCTGTATCATAAAATAGGCAGCATCCTTCCAGTTAAGCCGCTGTTCCTTTTCCATATACTCTTTGAGCGTTATTCCTTCTATATATTCCATAACTATAAACTGTATTTTGTTGGTAAACCCAACATCAAGGACCTTTACAATGTTAGGATGTGACAGTACTGCAATTGCCTTTGACTCGTTCCTGAATCTTCTAAGGAATTCTTCATTTTCGGAAAATTCTTTTTTGAGTATTTTTACAGCAACTACCTTGCCGTCTACTATATCATTCGCCTTATATACATCGGCCATCCCGCCGACTCCTATAAGCTTAACGATTTCATATCTCCCATCAAGCTTTTTTCCAATGTTTTTATCCATTAAATCAACTCTCCTGAATTTGTTTTAGAATTTTATCCGACTAATCTCAGCAATTTTCAATAACTGCAAGAGTTACATTATCATATCCGCCCTTTTTAAGCGCAAGCTTTATAAGCTGATCTGCAGAATCCTCAAGAGTACTGCTGTTAATTACATCAAGAATTTCATCTGCACTGCAGCAGCCGTGTAGTCCGTCAGAACAGATAAGTAATTTTCCCTCGGTAAGATCTATTTCAAAATAGTCAGCAGCAATATCCTTTTCAACCCCTACTGCCCGGATAAGCATATTTTTCTTTGGGTGATCCTCCTTTTCCTTTTCTGTAATCTTTCCCTGATCTATCAGCATCTGTACAAATGAATGGTCTACTGTTATCTGCTCAATTTTATCTTTCAGACAGAGATATGCCCTGCTGTCACCTACGTTTACGATATGGGCTGTATTCGACTTTGCGTCCACGAAAGCCGTTACACATGTCGAACCCATGCCAAGCTTTTCGGGTTCCGCGTGTGCCGTATTAAAAACAACTGAATTTGCAGTTGTTACAGTAGAGAGCAGAAGATTTCTTATACTGTTAGGAGAAAACGATGTATCGTAACCGGAAAGAAATTTGTTAAAAACGACCTCAGCCGTTATACTGCTTGCATCAAGCCCCGAGCTTTCTCCGCCCATTCCGTCACATAATACAACAAATACTGAATCCCCTATCATTTCGCTTCTTACAACATCCTGATTCTCAGTTCTGCAAAGACCGATATTTGAATCACTCACTATTTTCAAATTTTCTCACCTCTTGTTTTCTCAAAATCTCTTCTCAGCTGACCGCAGGCCGCTTCTATATCAGTTCCAAGCTTTCGACGAATCGTTGCATTAACACCGAGGCGTTCAAGCTCATCACGGAACTTTTCAACGTGTCTGCCTGATGATGAATAGCTTCTTTCTTTTACATTATTTACCTCTATAAGATTAACATGACATATCATACCCTTTAAAAGGCCTGCAAGATTACGCGCATCCTCAGATGATGAGTTTACATTTTCTATTACAGCATATTCGAAGGTTATACGCCTTCCCGTCCTTTCAGTGTAGATGCGGCAGGCAGCAATAAGCTCATTTAGTGCGTATTTTCTGTTTACAGGCATTATCAGGCTTCTGTTTTTATTTGATGCACTATGAAGTGACACTGCTAAGTTAATACTCAGTTTTTCTTCAGCAAGCTTATATATCTCCGGAACAATTCCGCATGTCGAAAGTGTTATATGTCTCTGACTTATATTATCACCCTTGGATGACGTTACAAGTCTTATAAACTTTAAAACATTTTCGTAATTATCAAGAGGCTCGCCGATTCCCATCAGTACAACTCTTGATATTTTCTTTCCGAGGTTACGCTCTGCTTCATATTTTTGAAGAAGAATTTCAGATGAATCAAGATTTCTTACAAACCCGGCTATTGCTGAGGCACAGAAATCACATCCCATCTTACATCCTATCTGAGTTGATATACATATTGACAATCCGAAGCTGTATTCCATTACAACAGCTTCAACGATGTTTCCGTCATCAAGGCCATAAAGATATTTTACAGTATTATCTATAGAAGATTCAAGCTTTCGGATGATATTTAGGCGTTTTATACAAAATTTCTCATCTAACTTTGTACGTAAATCGGCTGAAATATTAGTCATATCTGAAAAATTACTGACTTTTTTGACATGAAGCCAGTTATATATCTGTCCGGCACGAAATTTTTTTTCAGACATTTCCGAAACAATTATTGCTTCAAGCTCTTCGGATGTCATAGATAATATATCTTTTTTATCTGCCATGATTACTCCTTCCTTTTTATTTTTGAAATAAAAAATCCGTCACCGTTAAACGGGTCTGTTCCAAGTGTCACTTTATAATCACCAAATGGTTCCCCGAGTTCCCCGAAAAAAGAAACTCCTATAAAATTTTTATGCTCTGAAAGAAATTTATCTATTACCTGATCATTTTCCCTGGGATTTAATGTACATGTCGAATATACAAGCTCTCCGCCTGTTTTTAGATACTTTGCCGCATTTTCTAGTATTTTATACTGAAGCTCAGGTAATTTTTCAAATTCTTCAGATGATTTGTATCTTATATCAGGTTTTTTCCCGATAACTCCTATACCTGAACACGGAACGTCACATAAAACCTTATCAGCATTTTTAAAGCGTTCATTGTACTCTGAAGCGTCACCTGTAAGTGCTTCAATGTTTTTTATACCAAGCCGCAGGGCTCCCTGTTTAATAAGTTCAACCCTTGACTCATGAATGTCAAAAGCATAAATACGGCCTGTATTGTTCATAATTTCTGCCATTGTAAATGCTTTTCCGCCGGGCGCTGAGCATAAGTCAAGGACGGTTTCACCCTCACACGGCGCAAGGGCTGCACAGGCAAGCTGTGATGAAATGTCCTGAACATGAAATCTTCCTTCAATAAATGCCTTTGTCTTTACAAGATTTCCTCCTGACACCTGACAGCAGAAATCAGGAAAGCTTTTTTTCTCTGCAATAACAGGAGCAAGACCGTCATAAAATTTTTCTTCATCCTTATAAATACTGTTTATTCTCAGATAAACGGGCGGTTTTTTGTTCATACGTTCAAGAAATGTTTCAGCAAACAGGCTTCCATAGCCGTCATAGAGTATTTTTATTATTCCCGGATTTACAGAATACCGTACTGAAAGACGCTCCATGGTTTCCTCAGGTTCACGGAATTTACAGCCGTCTCTGATAAAATGTCTTAAAACTGCATTTACAAAACCTGCCGCACTTGAAAGTTTAAAACTCCGTACAAGCTTTACGCTCTCGTTTACAGCCGCATTGTCAGGAATTCCATCCATATATTTAATCTGATATATTCCCATACGCAGTATATTCAGAACAGTCGCATCAAGCTTTTTTATGCTCTTGCTTCTGTACAGAGAGATAATATAGTCAAGCGTAATTTTCCGCTCAATGACTCCGTAATAGAGTGTTGTTATAAATCTTCTGTCCTGCTGTGAAATATCCGGGTCTGACAGTACACTGTCAAGAAGAATATTTGAATAGCTGTTATCCTTAAATGTTTTATTCAGAAGCCTGAGAGTTTCTTTCCTGTTATTCTCCATAAAATATTCCGTTCCGATAATTAAATACCTGATTGTAGTTTTGTACCTTTTTCCAGTCTGTTTCCTCTTAAATAATCTGCGGATTTAAGTCTTTTTCCGCCCTCCGGCTGAATTTCAGTAAGCCTTATAAGCTTTCCGTCACCGCATACGACACTGAAATCCGATATGTTTTCTATAAGCCCTGCTTCTTTTGAGTCCGCATTTCCGGCAAGCTCTGATCTGAATATCTTTATTCTCTTTCCGTTTATAAATGCATAGCCGGTTATTGCTCTTATTTTGTTGTGTATTGTAAGAGCCGGCTGGCTGAAGTCAAGGGAAGACAAATCCTTTGTTATCATAGGTGAATATGATGAGTCTGCGTCGGACTGAGGAATCCTTTTTAAATTTCCTGCCCTGAGAGCTGCCAGTGTATCAAGAAGAACCCCGGCACCACATTCAGAAAGTCTGTCATGAAGCTCTGAAAGAGTCTCGTTTTCGCCGATAGGAATCTTCTTAGAAATAAGCATATCCCCTGTATCAAGGCCCTCTGCCATCATCATGGTTGTAACACCGGTTTCCTTTTCACCGTTAAGAATGCTCCACTGTATAGGAGCCGCCCCTCTGTATTTCGGAAGCAGTGAGGCATGGACATTTATACATCCGTACTGAGGAATGTCAAGTATATGCTTAGGAAGTATTTTTCCGTATGCAACGACAATTATCAGATCAGGCTTTATGCCTTCAATAACCGACAACACGTTTTCGGCATCCTCACCCTTTTTAAGTGAGAGGGGCTGATATACGTCAATCCCAAGCTCAGTCGCTGCTGCTTTTACAGGAGTCGGTATAAGCTTATATCCCCTGCCCTTAGGCTTGTCAGGCTGTGTAAATACTGCTTTTATATTTTCACCGCTCTCCGCAAGCGCTTTCAGACACGGAACCGCAAAATCTGGAGTACCCATAAAAATAATGTTCAAAATTTATTCCTCCGGTTCAACAAATTCATCCACAAGATCTGTAAACAGCTTTCCGTCAAGATGATCGATTTCATGACACGCACATCTGCAGAAAAGACCGGTAAGTTTTTTTTCATAATGATTTCCGAATCTGTCCTGTGCCTTGAGTGTACAGCTGTACGGGCGTTTTACATATCCCCATACATTAGGACATGAAAGACAACCTTCAACGTCACGCTGTTCACCCGATGCATCGGTTATTTCAGGGTTTATAAGTTCAATAAACCCTTCGCCTACGTCAATTATTGCAACTCTTTTAAGGATTCCTACCTGAGGTGCTGCTATTCCGTATCCCTGGGCTTTATAGAGAGTATCCTTCATATCATCGAGAAGCAGCCACAGTCTCTCGTCAAATTTTTCAACCGGTCTGCATTTTTTGTGTAGTACATCCTGTTCACTTGTTACTATATTTCTAATTGCCATATCATTCATCCTTTTATATAATTTCACCGTTTATATCGGCATAAATGTTTACATTTGAAAATTCACGGTATTCTGATGTCCTCAGCAGAACCTTACGGATAAATTCCCTCAGACTTTTATTGTTTTTGCATTTAAGTATCAGGCGGTAACGGTATTTTCCGTTTACCTTCGCGACTGCCGATTGTGCAGGTCCTAAAACTCTGAGCGGAAATCTTATTTTTTCTTCTGATATTATATCTCTGATAATATTAAGGACCGTATCCGCTGCAGTAGCGGCTCTGGCTTCTGACACAGCTGATATTCCTATTACGCATATATCACATACAGGAGGAAAAATAAGTGTTTTTCTGAGAGCTATCTCTTCATTATAAAAGCCTGTATAATCCTGCTTTGCTGCAAGATTTATAACATAATGCTCCGGTATAAATGTCTGAAGATATGCCCGGCCTTTTTTGTCACCCCTGCCGCTTCTTCCTGCTACCTGTGTAATAAGTGAAAACGTTCTTTCATAGCTCCTGAAATCTCCGGCAAAAAGAGCCTTGTCTATTGAAAGTATACCCACAAGCGTGACATTGGGAAAATCAAGTCCTTTTCCTATCATCTGTGTTCCTATCATTATATCATATTTTCCGTCAGCAAAATCTTTAAAGCTTTTTTCATACGCATATCTTGAAAATGTTGTATCTGCATCCATTCTCAGAATACGTGCAGAAGGAAAAAGAAGACTGAGCTGTTCTTCCATTTTCTGAGTTCCAAAGCCTGTCTTTTTGAAGATATTTCCTCCACATGTCGGACATTCTGACGGTTGCTCTGAGATATCTCCGCAGTAATGACATATAAGCGAGTTATTTGATTTATGAAATGTATACGGAACACTGCAGTTCGGACAGTACAGCGGCTGACCGCATTCTGCACATGTTACAACAGTATGGTATCCTCTTCTGTTAAGCAGCAGTATAGTCTGCTCACCTGCTTTGAGGTTATAGTTTATCTCGTTGGTAAGAACTTCACTGAATTCACTCATATTGCCGTTACTGCGTTCCAGTCCCATATCAACGATTTCAACCTTCGGAAGACTTACATTGTGGAAACGCTGACTGAGCTTAAGTAATTCATATATTCCCTTCTGTGCGTAATAATAGCTTTCAATTGAAGGAGTTGCAGAACCGAGAAGAAGTACACCGTTATGCCTTCTGCACCTTTCCTTTGCCACAGCGGATGTGGAATAACGCGGTGCACTGTCTGATTTGTATGAACGCTCGCCTTCTTCGTCCATGACTATAAGTCCTATATTTTTAAAAGGTGCAAATACGGCACTTCTCGTTCCTATTACTATGTCAGCCATTCCGCGACTGATGCGCTTATACTCATCAAGCCTCTGTGAAAGCGAAAGATTACTGTGAATAACAGCAACCCGGCTTCCGAACATTGTGCGGAATTTTGAAACAATCTGAGGTGTAAGGGATATTTCGGGTATGAGCATCATAGCCTGTCTGCCAAGCTTGAGAGTATGTTCTATAAGCTTTATAAATACAGCTGTCTTTCCGCTTCCCGTAATTCCGTGAAGAAGAAAGCACTTGGGTGACTCTGAACGGATAACATCATATACCCTTTTGAATACTTTGTCCTGTGCGTCCGAAAGTATTATTTTATCAAGTGCATCCGGATCAAAATTTCCGGACTCTGACACACTCAGGTCTTCGACTGTAAATTCTTCAGCAATGTTATTTTTTATAAGGTTATTTATTACAGCATTTGTAACACTGCAAACATAGCAGATTTCCTTTACAGCCGCTGAATCGTTTTCTTCAAGAAGCTTTACTACCTGCATCTGTTTGGGAGTAATCTTAAAAAAAGTTTTATTTTTCACAAAATGATCAGTCAGCCTTATCATTTTTATGAATTTATCGTTAATTTTCTGATTGGCATTGCTTATTTTTCTGACAACGCCTTTTTCTGTAAGAGAATCAATAATCTTCTTTTTCCCCGGACTCATTGATGCATCAATAACCTCGTCAAACTCACGTCTGTTTCTGGCATTTTTAAGAAAACAAACGATATTGCGTTCCTCGTCAGTAAGACAACTGTAAACCGCACTGTCTGTAAGCTCGTATTTTTCGTTTACTGTTATATTCATCCCTGACGGAAGTATTGTTCTTATTGCATCATAATACGTACAGAATGTATTTTCCTTGAGCCAGTAAATCATTTCAAGCATTTCACTGTTTATAACCGGTTCAGCGTCAATTACAGAAATAACCGGCTTGAGTTTTATCTGAGGCATACTGTCCTCAGT